>DYLE01000197.1 GCA_020722245.1 Desulfonema limicola | reverse complement strand
GAAAATGACCTTGATTGAACTTTTATCGGGCGCGGGGGTCGCCCGCGACGCCAATTTGCGGGAAATTCTGGTGACCCGCGCCAACGGCCGGACGCTTAAGCTCAATGTGTATAATGCAATGACCTTGGGCGATAAGACCCAGGATATTGTCATAGACCACGGAGACGCCGTGTATATCCCGATCATATCCAAAGAAGGAAACCGGATATTTGTTTTTGGAGAGGTGGGGCAACCGGGCGCGTATTCCTTTACCGGGACAACCATGCCGATGCTGGATGCCATTTCGGCTGCCGGAGGTCCGACTGTTTTTGCGCTTCTGGATGAAGCCAAAATCATTCGGGGGGATATCACGAAACCCGAAATTATTTCAGTGAATTTAGCGCAGTTGATTGAAACAGGGGACCAGTCCCAGAACATGCCGTTGATGGATGGGGATCTGGTGTATGTTCCCCGGACCGCCATCGGCGATATCAATCTGTTTGTAAGGCGAATGGCGCCGATCATCACCCTGATCACAGCGCCGGTGCGTGCTTACGATGATATCAGAGATATCAATGGCGATAATTATTAGAAACCGCCTATCAACCCAGGCAATGCAATGAATCTGTTTATCGGGGTGTAGCTACCATGGCACAGTATGATGTGGATTTGAGAGAATATTGGCGGGTCATCAAGAAAAGGAAGTTGTTCATTGTCCTGATGACGGTGTTTGTCGCATTCTGCAGTTATGCGTTTTCCAAGTTTAAGGAACCCACCCCCTTATTCCGCGCCGAGGCTGCCGTCAAGATAGAACAGCAGACGGATTTGGCGTTTATACGAAGCGCCGGATTCTGGGTTCAGACCGAGAGCATGGATACCCATGCCTATCTGCTGACCAGCTTCCCGGTCTTAAAAGCGGCGGCGATAAAAATGGGCTGGATCCCCGCCGACCTTTCTGATGAAGAAATTCGCAAAAACACCAAGTACTTATCCGTCATCGAGGAATTAAAGAACATGGTGGAAACGGAGGGCAATGAGCGCACCAGCATTATCAACATCCAGGTCACCTCAAAAGACCCTCAAAAATCCGCCCTTGCGGCCAATACCCTTGCAAACGCCTATCGGGAGTTCAATATCGCCGAAAAAAATCAGAGAACCCTTGATATAAAAAACTTTATTGAAAACCAGTTGAAGCTGTTGGCCGAAAGATTGGCGTCGGCGGAAAAGGCCCTGCGGGAGTACAGAGAAAAAGAGGGCATGTTTTCAGCCAATGAAAAAACCAAGGAAATAAAAAATCAGATTTTACAGATTCAGAAAAACCTTCAGGAGGTCTCGGAAGAGAAACTCATCGTATCCAATCAGCTCATGAAGATTACAGCCGACCCGTCCCCGGACCTGGCATCGGAAATCGCAAAGCAGCTCTCCTATTCCAAGAAGGGCTCCCCTTTATCCGGTATCGGCGCCACCCTCGATAAACTGCTTTCTGAGCGCCAGAGCCTTTTGTCAAAATACACGAACAAGCACCCCGCTGTCTTGAGTGTGGAGGACCAGATTCAGCAGATCGTCTATGATGCCAGGGAAGACCTGCGAATGTACCTGAACACACTGGAGGACCAGGCAGCCATGCTTGAGGGGCAGAAAACCCTGCTGGAGGAAGAAGCCCGACGCCTGCCGGAAAAGGAACATGAGCTGGCAAAGCTTGAGATGGAAGCCAAGCTCCAGGAAAAATTATATTCTGAATTGCAGACCAAGCATCAGGAGGTGCTGATTCAGGAATCCGGCAAGATGGATTTTGTCACGCTGATCAAACCGGCCACTGCGCCGGCAAAACCGTTCAATGTGCCGTCCAAGATCACGGTCATTTTCACCGGGCTGATTTTGGGGCTGATCCTGGGCCTGGTATTTGGGTTCGGCATAGAGATGTTTGATACGTCCATGGGAACCATCGAGGATGTGGAGTCCTCCCTTCAGGTGCCTGTTCTGGGTGTTATTCCCCACCTGGGCGGCGAGGACATCGAAAAAAAAACAACCGGCAAGGGCATGTCGGAGATCGAGCGGGCGCGCGATCTGATCACCCATTATGACCCCAGGTCTTTGGCCTCCGAGGCGTTTCGTTCCTTAAGAACAAACCTTCAGTTTGTAAAAGCGGAGAAGAAAGGCAAGGTGTTCTTAATCACCAGCGCGTTTGTCAAAGAGGGCAAAACCATCAATACCGTCAACCTGGCATTGAGTCTGGCCCAGACCGGCAAAAAAGTGTTGATCGTCGAGGCGGATCTCCGTCGGTCCATGATTTACAAAATATTTGATGTCCCCCAGACCCCCGGCCTGACGGATTATGTTTTGGGGGACTTTGAATGGCGGGATGTGGTCAATACCATCACGGATGTCATGCTGGGGGATTTTGAAATCGAGGATATCTTAAAAACACCGGGCCTGGACAATCTTCACATGATCACTTCCGGAACCAAACCGCCAAACCCCACCGAAATATTGAACTCCGGCCGGGTCCGGGATCTGCTGAAAGAAGCGGGCCAGGAATACAGCTATGTTCTGGTGGATGCCCCGCCGGTTCTCCCGGTGGCCGACCCCTGCGCCGTAGCCCCCTACACGGACGGCGTCATACTGGTTTACACCGTGGGCCGGATCGCCAGGGGAATTTTGAAGCGGGCCAAAGCGACACTGGACAACATCGACGCCCATGTGATCGGTGTGATTTTAAACAACGTCAAGCCTGAGGTGGGGCCGGATTATTTTAAATATCACACCTATTACTACTACGGCCAGGAGAAAGCTCGGGGATCGAAGACACCTACAGGGATCAAAAAATATTTATCATCAATTACTTAAATGCGGTC
Organism: Desulfonema limicola; assembly: GCA_020722245.1. Taxonomy (GTDB): domain Bacteria; phylum Desulfobacterota; class Desulfobacteria; order Desulfobacterales; family Desulfosalsimonadaceae; genus DYLE01. Next base: position 1,446 of record DYLE01000197.1, on the reverse strand, counting down.
GGTCTTACTTCTCATCATTTTTAGTCTTGCAACCCTAGTGGCGGGGTACTTGATATCCCAGCAACCCTCTTACCTTCTGATTCTCAGCGTTGCCGTTCCATTGGTCTTTGTCGCATGCTTTGTCAATCCGGGGATCGGCCTGTATCTCATCATTTTTTCAATGCTTCTTTCACCGGAGTTTATCGTCGGTGAAACCTCAGGGAGTTCGTTGGGACGCGGCGTGACCCTGCGCATTGAGGATTTTCTTCTTCTTGTGATCGCCGCAAGCTGGTTTTTCAGGACCGCCGTGGTCAAGGAACTGGGACTTTTTTTAAAAACCCCTTTGAACAAGCCCATTCTCTATTATGTGTTGGCGTGCCTGACGGCGACCGGGTTCGGGATTCTGGCGGGAGCGGTCAAGCCGAAAACCGGCTTTTTTTTCCTATTGAAATACATTGAATACTTTATCGTTTTTTTCATGGTGGTCAATCATGTGCGCACCGAAAGGCAGGCCAAACGGTTTGTATTCTGCCTTCTGCTGACCTGTTTTATCGTGTCCATCATCGGCATCGGTCAGATACCCGGGGAAGCACGGGTAAGCGCCCCCTTTGAGGGAGCCCAAGGAGAACCCAACACCTTCGGCGGATACCTCGTGTTTATCCTGGCGATCGCCCTCGGATTGCTTTATCAGGTCAAGGAATTCAAAGTCCGTCAGCTTCTGATCCTTTTAATTGTGGCCATTCTGCCGCCCCTGCTGTTTACACAATCCCGCTCCTCCTATGTGGCCTTTATTCCCATGATTTTTCTTTTGGCCCTGATGATGGAAAGAAAGGCGATCGTCGTGGGTGGGCTTGCAGCCCTGATGATCATCAGCCCCTTGTTTCTGCCGGCGGCTGTCAAGGAGAGAATTACCTATTCGGTCAACCAGCCTGAAGAGCCCGGCCAAATTCGTATCGGCGACATTCACTTAGACACCTCGCTGTCTTCACGGCTGAGAAGCTGGCACCGGGCTTTTGCCAGCTGGCCTCAGAAGCCGTTATTCGGATACGGGGTCAGCGGGTTCGGCTTTGTGGACGCCCAGTTCCCCCGGGTCCTGATCGAAACCGGGATTGTCGGGGTGCTGGCGTTTGTGTTTTTGCTTGCATCCATTCTCAGGATGGCGATAGTTCATTATCGAAAGGTCACCACGCCGTTTGCCAAAGGGATCTGCATGGGGTATATCGCCGGGTTTATCGGACTGGTTTTTCATTCCCTGGGCGCCAATACCTTTATTATCGTCCGTATCATGGAACCCTTCTGGTTTTTTACCGGCATTGTTTTTGCCCTGCCGATGATCGAAAAAAAACAGCCGGAGCGTGAAGCCTTAAAAAGCAATGTAGCTACACCGCCTCCTATTTCTTTTGGTGTCTGATTAAAATGGACGGGGTTTTTCGGACCAGTAGTTAAGATTCAAAATCTATGCTATTG
>DYLE01000008.1 GCA_020722245.1 Desulfonema limicola | reverse complement strand
GAGGTTTTTCAATCATTTTTCACCAAAAATTCCCGCCAATCGCGGATTTGGGGGGAACCGTAAAAACCCGTCTATTCTGCTTTGCAGGTTTTTTTGCAGAAGCAGGTGAGTATAACAATCGTAAAAATCCACTGGGAGCGAGATTGAGGCTTTTCTCCCCGAAAGCCTCACGAAGCGAACCGTTTGAATTTTTCCGGTTTTATCCCAGAAGGAGGCACACGGAAATTTTGGCTTGACAGCAAAAATGGAAATTCGTAAGTAAGTATTTACTTAATTTATCGTCTCTCTTTACTCCTAAAAAGCTTAGTGCACAAAAAGCCATGAGCGATCGCATTTACATTATCGGCGTGGGAATGATCAAGTTCGGCAAATACCTGGACCGGACCATCAAACAGCTCACCGGGGAAGCGCTTCAACGGGTCCTGAAAGACTGCGATCTGGGCATAAAGGACATTGAGGCGGCCTGGTTCTCAAACACCGGCTGGGGCATGAGCGGTTTTCAGCACTGCATTCGCGGGCAGGTGGCCCTGTCCGCCCACGGCCTGGATAAGATCCCCATCACCAATGTGGAAAACGCCTGCGCCAGCGCCAGCACGGCGCTTCATTCGGGATGGACGGCGATCAAGGCCGGGCTCTACGACTGCGTTCTGGCCATCGGCGCGGAAAAGGTCTACAACGAAAACCGGGCGATGATGATGCAGGGGTTTTTAGCCGGAACCGACGTGGAGGTCACCGGCCGGATGATCGAGGAGTGGAAAAAACAGCAGCAGGCCAAAGCCCCCAAGCCCGAATCCGCGGACCAGGATAAAAAAAAGGGCGGTCATTCCGTGTTCATGGATTTTTACGCCTTCGGCGCCCGGGAGCACATGAAAAAATACGGCACCACCCAGCGCCAGCTCGCCGTGATTGCCGCCAAGGCCCACAACAACTCCACCTTGAACCCGCTGGCCCAGTACACCTTTCCCCAGACCGTGGAGCAGGTGCTTCAAGACTACGTGGTGGCCTACCCCCTGACCCGGGGCATGTGTTCCCCGGTGGGGGACGGGGCCGCGGCCGCGATCCTCTGCTCTGAAAAATTTTTAAAACAGCATCCCAGCCAACGGGCGGTTCTGATCCGGGCCTCGGTTTTGAAATCCGGATCGTGGGCGGAAAACGACATCAGCGAAAGGGCATCCTGCGCCGCATACGAGATGGCCGGGCTCGGCCCGAAGGACATCGACCTGGCCGAGGTTCATGATGCCACGGCCTTCGGGGAGCTCTACCAGACCGAAAAGCTGGGGTTCTGCCCCGAAGGGGAAGGCGGGCCTCTGGCCGAAAGCGGGGCCACCGCCCTTGACGGCAGGATTCCCGTAAACCCCAGCGGCGGGCTGATCTCCCGGGGGCATCCCGTGGGCGCGTCCGGGCTGGCGCAGGTTTATGAACTGGTCACCCAGCTTCGCCGGGAGGCGGGCAGGCGCCAGGTGGCAAAGGCGCAAATCGCCCTGGCGGAAAACGGCGGCGGCACCATCGGCGTGGGCGAGGCCGCCATGTGCGTTCATATCTTTGAAAAGGCCTGACCGAAACATCGGAGCAAAATATGGCCAGAAAACGGATGACCGGCCAGGACCGCCGTCAATCCATCATCAACGCCAATATCAAGGTGGTGGCGCGTTTAAACTACGAACGCGCCACCACCGCCCTGATCGCCAAGGAAGCCGGCGTCAATCAGGCCCTGATCTACACCCACTTTAAAAGCAAAAAGGCCCTTCATCTCGCCACCCTGGATTATCTCATTCGATACCGTTTGGGAATATACCGCTCCAACCCGGTGTTTGAGGAAAAAAACAGAAATCAAAGCATTGTAAAGGCCGTAAACGCTCAGTATCTTGAACGGATTCTGCATCCGGACGTCGAAATGTTCTCATGCCTCTTAAAGTCCGTCTTCTCCATCGACAAGGACATTCAAAAAAAGGGGATGGAGTGCCTCACGGCCATCTATGAATTCAACAAACAAAACATCATGGAGGACGCCCGGCGGGGGTTTTTCAACAGCCGGTTTGATCCCGGCAACATCGCCTGGGCGCTGCTCGGCAGCGTCATGCTCATCTCCACCCTGGCCGTCACCGGCCGTCTGAGCGATTATGGTATTGAAAACATTAAAAAATCACTTCAATCCTTCGAGGCCGTTTATATGGCCGAGCCCAAAAACAGTTGAAAGTGAGCTAAAGTTTCAAGTGCCTGAAGTCAGCAAGAGATAAAAGGAGACCCCATGACAACCAATCTGGCCAAAAAAATCGAAGGCCTTGACCGGTGGACCCCGGTGGAGGAGGTGATCCTTGCCCGCCGCAGCACCCGGGCGTTTAAGAAGGAGCCGCTGCCCGATTTCATGATCCGGCGGATTCTGGAGGCGGGCCGGTTTGCGCCTTCAGCGGGCAATTCCCAGCCCTGGCGGTTTGCCGTGGTCAAAAGCCCGGAAATCCTGGAGCAGATGGAGAAAGACGCCGTCCGCATCTGCAAGCGCCTGATGTTTGTTTTAGATTATACCCGAAGCCGGTTTCGAAAGATCTTTTTAAAACCGGTTTCAAAATTTTTCATCCGGCTGCAGAAAAACGAGCTCCATCCGGTTCCCTTCGGGCTTTTAAAGGAGATCGCCGAGGAGCGCGCCCCGGTGTTTCATGCGGCGCCCACCCTTATTCTGCTTTTAGAAGACCGGCGTTCGGTCTCCTCCCCCCAGACCAACATCGGCATCTGCGGCCAGAACATGGTGCTGGCCGCCCACAGCATGGGGGCCGCCACCTGCTGGATCGGCCTGATCAAGCTGCTCATGTATGATCCGAAATGGAAAAAATTTTTCAACGTCAAATACCCTTACCAGCTCAACAACTGCCTGGCCCTGGGCTGGCCCAGGGTGGAATCCGACGGCTGGGTGCAGCGGGAGGTTCAGCTGGTGGAATGGTATGAGGGAGGGATGCAGGACCCTCCCCGGATTGAAAGACAGGGGGAATAACATGGAACACATCCAATTCAAACGATGGACCCGGATACCGGATTACAACAACCCGGCGGAGATGACCACCGGCCTGCTCAGCTTTGACGACGAGGCCTGCAAGCGCTGCGGCATCTGCTGTTTCATCTGCCCGGCCCGGTCGATCACCCGGGAAACCGGTCCGGACGCATGGCGAAACGGGCTGCCCAGGCTTTCCTCCGTGCTCCCGGGGATCACCAACTGCGTGGCCTGCGGATGCTGCGCGGCGGCCTGCCCGGAAAACGCCATTCACATAACCCGTCAGTTCAATCCGGGATACTTTTACAAGCGCCTGACCCAGACCCCGACCCTGACCTATCCCAAATGCTATACGGCGGATGATCTGCCGCCGGAGTATTTTTCTGAAAAAAAAGAATCCGGATCTCCGACACAGCCTGGGGGTGCTGAAAAAACCGGAAAGCGCCCAACTTGGGAGCAGAAACGCCAGCAGTTTAGGCTTCTGAAAAGGGCCGCCGGCGCCCTGGCGCGGTTGACCCTTGAGGACATCCGCCAGGGATGGTTTTTTAAAACCATCGCGGCCCGGCGAAAAGGAACCACCGCCGATATCTCCTGGGCCGAGCTTCTGGAGGCCCGGGCCAAACAGATGCCGTCCAAGCGGTTTCTGCTTTACCGGGATGAAACCTATACCTACCGGGAGATGGATGAAAACGCCAACCGGGTCGCCGGCCTGCTTCTAAAGCACGGCGGGGGCAGGGGAAAGGGGCTCGGGATTTTTATGCGAAACTCCCCGCGGGTTCTGGACCTTTTTTTCGGCGCCCAGAAGATCGGCATGTACCTGGTGCCCATCAACCCGGAGCTCAAGGGCGACGGCCTGGCGTATCTGATCAACCACAGCGACATGGAATACCTGGCGGTGGACGCGGAGCTGCTGGGCTCCCTCAGGGCGGTACATGGCCGGCTGGAGCGTGTGAAAACCGTTATCGTGGATGATGTGGAAAAAGAGGCGGAAGGCATTGACCTGCCCGGGGAGATGATTCTGCTTTCCGCCGCCTACGCCCTGCCGCCCGACAACCCTGGGGTCGGTTACAATCCCGATGACATCTGCCTGATCATCTACACCTCCGGAACCACTGGCCCGCCCAAGGGGGTGGTTTACCGCTACCGGTCGTCCTCGGTCAAACGCCTCATGTTTTTCGCCTATGTCCTGTTGGAAAAAAACGATGTCTATTATACCTGTCTTCCCCTGTGCCACGGCAACGCCCTGTTCATCACCACCTCCATGACCCTGGCGCGAGGCGCCGCCATGGCGCTTTCGCGGAAGTTTTCAGCCAGCCGGTTCTGGGACGAGGTGCGCGCCTGTCATGCCACCGTGTTCAACACCATCGGCTCCATTATTCCGATCCTGATGAAGCAGCCGGAAAAGGAGACCGACCTGAAAAATGAGGTCCGTTTCGTCTTTTCCGCGGCCTGCCCCGCGGAGATGTGGGAGCCGTTTGAAAGGCGCTTTGGGTTAAAGCTCTATGAGGGGTATGGGGCGGTGGACGGCGGCGGCAAAGGGCTCATGAACCTGCAAACCGGCCCGGTCGGTTCCATGGGAAAACCGACCAGCCCGAAATCCATTAAAATCGTCGATGAAAACGACCGGCCGGTCCCGGTCGGGGTCCCCGGAGAGCTGGCCTTTGCGGTCAGGGAAGGCCGGCGTGTGGTGGAATACTACAAAAACGAGAAGGCCTCGGATGAAAAAATAAGAGCCGGCTGGCTGTATACCGGAGACCTGGTGCGGCAGGATGAAAACGGGTTTGTCTACTTTGTGGGCCGCAACACCGAATCCATGCGGAAAGGGGGCGAAAACGTCTCCGCCTATGAGGTGGAGCATGCCATCATGGGGCATCCGGCCGTGGAGGACGTGGCGGTTTACGCGGTTCCGTCCGAAATGAGCGAGGATGAAATCATGGCCGCCATCAAAACGGTCGAGGGCAAATCCGTGACCGCCGATGAGATCCGGAATTTCCTGGCCGAGCGCCTGGCCAAATATGCCGTTCCCCGCTACATCCGGTTTGTTTCGGATTTTCCCAAGACCACCTCCCACCGCATCATCAAGCGGGTGCTTGAGCAGGAAGGGATCACCGAGGACACCGATGACGCTCAGCGCAGGCGGTAACCTGTTTTTCAACAAGGAGAGCACCGATGATTTCAAGACGGGAAATCAAAACCCATCTAAACACCCCGCCCCGGTTTGACGACATGTTTTTAAGCCTGATGGCCGCGCCCAGGCTGCCCAAGGCGATGGTCAAGGAGATCCGCCGGGTGGTCGCCATCGCCCGGAAATTCAACCATTCCGTGGTCAGGCCCTACGCCCTTGAGCTGGACCGGAAGATGCAGGAAAACCCGGGTTTTCTGCCCTGGGACTTTGTTGAAAAAGCCAACGAATGGGGCTTCTACACCATGTGGATTCCGAAAATATTCGGCGGCAAGGGGTACAGCATGCCGTCCTTGTCCTATTTCATGGAGGAAATCGGATCGGCCTGCCTGGCCATGGCCAACCTGATCGGGGTGCACTACCTCGGCCTGGCTTCGCTTTCCGCCGCATGGAACATGAAAATAATGAAACGGCTCTGCGCGGACGTGGTTGACGGGGAAGCCAGCCGGACCCCCTGTCTGATTTCTCTGGCCATCACCGAGCCGGGCGCCGGCACCGACGTGGAGGAGATCGAGCTGGCGGACAGGGGAAACATCACCTGCCATGCCGAAAGGGTCGCCGGCGGCTATAAACTCAACGGAACAAAGATTTTTATTTCAAACGGCCATCTGTCCAAGTGGCATATCGTCATCGCGTATGCGGATTTGAAAAAGCCGTCTGAAACCACCGTCTCCCTTGCGGTCAAAACCGGCACCCCGGGGTTCTCCTTCGGCCGGAAGGAGCGCAAGATGGGGCAAAAGGGGTGTCCGGCCAGCGAGCTGATCTTCAAGGACTGTTTTGTGCCGGATGAGCTGGTTCTAATCGATGCGGATCAGATGTCAGGATTTAAACGGCCGGTGCGCGAAAGCGCCATGCAGATGATCCATTACGTGACCGCCGGGACCCGGGCCGGGGTGGCGGCTTTTGCAGCCGGCGCGGCCCGGGGGGCGTTTGAGGAGGCGCTGGCGTTCGCGTCCCAAACAAGGGTGGAGGATAAACTGCTGATCAACCACGAATGGGCCCAGTGCCTGCTGGCCGAGATGTATAAGAATTACGCCCTGTCCAGGCTCTCCTACATCGAGAGCAATTATGCCAACGGGCTTTACGGCTCCTTTCGGGAGCTTCAGAAAAAACCCATGTACTACTATTACAAGCTGACGCCGGCCGGATGGCTGAGAAAAATGTTTTCGAGCCTGATGGAAAAACCGGCCATGACGCGCATCTACCGGAAAATGCAGATGGACGGCCAGACCGATGCCGAGATACTGCGCACCTCCGGCTGGGGTTCGCTGGCAAAGTTTGCCGCCACCGATCTGGGAATCAAAAACTGCCATCTGGCGTTGGAGATGATGGGGCAGGCCGGGCTGCGCCAGGACCGCCGGGTGGAAAAAATCTTAAGGGACGCCAAGCTGCTTCAGATCTATGAAGGGACCAACCAGTTGAACCGGCTCAACCTGTTTAACTGCCTCATCGCGCCCGATTACCCGCAGGCGGTGGTATTTGACGAATAACCTTTATAAATTATAAATAAGGAGAAACCCGTGATTCCAGGACAGGACAAGGAACTGAGGCTGCTGGATCGGGCGTCGGCCGAGTTCGCCAAAAAAGAGCTGCGCCCGGCCAGGGAGGAAAACGATAAATACCCCTTCGGCCCGTTTTTTGACGCCGTGCTGGAAAAGGCCTATTCGCTTGATTTTTTTAACCTGATGCTTCCCGAGGCGCAAGGCGGCATGGGCCGCGGGATTCAATCGCTGTGCGTCATTCTATACAACCTCTGCCAGGAGGACGCCAGCCTGGGGGGGATTATCTTCACCCATGCCGCATCCCAGCAGGTCCTTCTTTCGGCCGGTGCGGAATCCCTGCTCAAACCAACCGCAGCGGACACGGCCAAAACATCCCTCATCGCCTTTCCCTCGTTTAACAACCCCGGGGAGGTTGAGCCTGCGGTCACGGCTTACAAAAACAGCGGCGGCCACCTTCTTTCCGGAAGCGTCGAATACCTGGTGCTCGGCGGGATCGCGGCCAAGGCCCTGATCCCGGCCCGGATTGAGGGGAAACCCGGTTATTCGTTTTTCTTAACTGATCTTTCGCATCCGGGGATTCAAAAAAGCCAGCCGGTGTTGAGCCTGGGGCTTCATGCCTGCCCGGCCGTGGACATCACGCTTCAAAAGGTAAACGCAACGCTTGTGGGCGCTGAAGGCGGAGGGGATCGGTACTTTAATGCCATGGCGGATCAAATGCACCTGGCGGCAGCGGCCATGGCCGCGGGGATCATGAAGGGCTCGTTTAAAGAGGCCTTTGACTACTGCAAGGCCAGGGAGCAGGGCGGCCGAAAGATCATCAACTGGTCGGAGATGAAGATGATCCTGGCGGATATGGCCCTTCGCGTGAAATGCGCCGAAATGATGATTTCAAGGGCCTGCCTGTCCGCAGACCGCCGGGAAAAGGGGTGGGAGCCCTGCGCCCGGGCTGCAAACCTATGGGTCTGCGCGGCCGCCTGCGGTCTGACCACCGACGGGATCCAGCTTCTCGGCGGGGTGGGGTACATGAAGGACTTCGGCCAGGAAAAGCGGTTCCGGGACGCGGCCCAGGTCCAGTCCCTGCTGGGAATCGCGCGGATGAAAAAAATAAAATTCATCGAGGCCATGATGCGGTAAGGGCGGGGATCCGCATCGGGGTGAACCGGCTGGTGATCGGTCGAAAGAAAAAACAAGGAAGCCGGACCGCGGAAATGGCCGCGGTGGTCCGGGTCATGCATCTTGCCTTTGAATCCCCCGTGGTGTTTGCCGATCCCTTTGCGGAAAAGCTGACAACGCCGGTCTGGAGGATGATCAGCAAAAGCCGCCTCTGCTACCTTCTCGGAACCAAACTCATCTACCCGGCCCTCAACCCGATCCGGCGTCAGGTCCTGGCCAGGGCGCGCTACGCGGAGGATCAGCTGGAAAAAGCCGTTTCCGCGGGAACGGATCAGTATGTCATCATCGGCGCGGGGCTGGACGCATTCGCCCTGCGCAGGCCCGACCTGGCTCGGGCCATGGATATTTACGAACTGGATCACCCGGCAAGCCAGCGCGCCAAGCAGGTTCGTCTAAAACAATTGAGTCTGAACCTGCCGCCAAGACATTATTTTATTCCGGTGGATTTTGAAAAGAAAACCGTGGGGGCGGCGCTTGCTGCATCCTCGTTTGACCGCAGCCGCCCGGCCTTTTTCTCCTGGCTCGGCACGGTCCATTACCTTTCGGAGCAGGCGGTGTATACCACCCTGGAATCCATCGCGGGCCTGGCCCACCCCGGTTCCGAGATCGTTTTGGATTACGCGGTTTCCGAAGCATACTGGGCCGCCCCGGAGTTAAAAATGGCTAAAAAACTAAAACGCTTCACCTCCCGCCGGGGCGAGGTCATGGTATCGATGTTTGACCCGGTAAGTTTTCCCGAAACGGTTTCAAGGTTCGGGTACGCGCTGCTGGAAAACCTATCTCTCGGGGATCAGGCGAAGAGGTATTTCACCCATCCGGACGGCTCCCCCATGCAGATGCCCGGGTCCTATTTCGCCCATTTCCGACTGATCAAAAACCGGACGGACGGGCACATCCTCTGATCCTTCAGAACATCCGCCCGCCCGAGGGTTTTGAGGCCTTTGCTAAACCATCTCAAGCGCCGTGGCCATGGAGACCCCGCCGCCGCCGCACAGGGTGGCCAGGCCCAGGGTCTTTCCCCGCTTTTTCATGGCGTAGATCAGAGAAACCATGATCCGCGCGCCTGTGCATCCCACCGGATGCCCCAGCCCGATCCCCGAACCGTTCACATTGGTGATCTCCCGGTTTAGGGAAAGCTCCTTTTCACACCCGAGATACTGGGCGGCAAAGGCCTCGTTGAGTTCAATCAGTTCAAAATCCGCAAGCGAAAGTGAGCTTCTTTTCAACAGGTCCCTCACCGCGGGGACCGGCGACAGCCCCATGACCGAGGGATGGCATGCGCCCTTTCCGGTCGCCCGGATCCGGGCCAGGGGCGAAAGGCCCAATTCCCTGGCTTTTTCCGCGGACATGATCACAATGGCCGCTGCGCCGTCATTGATGCCGCTGGAGTTGCCCGCGGTCACCTTGCCGGTTTTCGGAATAAAGGCCGGCGGGAGTTTTTTTAAGTCTTCCATGGTCAGTCCCGGCCGGAAATGCTCATCCTTATCAAACAGGAGGGGTTCCTGCTTTCGACGGGGAACCGGCACCGCGATGATCTCGTCGGCAAAATCCCCTTCCCTGGTGGCCCGTTCCGCGTTGTTATGGCTTCTTAAGGCCCCCTCGTCCATCTCCTCCCGGCTGATGTTGTGCATCTGGGCGATAAACTCCGCGGTATGCCCCATGATGTAAGGCTTTCCCACAAAATTAGAAAGCGGCGGCTTTGTCGCATCCACCGGGCCGTCCTCCGGATGCGGAATCACATGAGAGCCGCAGTGAAGGGCATGGATCAGCGCGTCCACGAACAGATCATCCAGAAGCCGGCATCCCCATCTCGCCTTGGGCACCACATAGGGGACCCCGGACATATGCTCCACCCCGCCGGCAAGGATCACCTCGGCTATGCCGGCCTGGATCATGGCCATGCCGGAGATCACGGATTCCATGCCTGAAATGCAGACCCGGTTGATGGTCACCGCGGGTATCGTCGTGGGAACGCCCGCCAGCATGGCCGCCACGCGGGTCACGTTCAAGGTGTCCGTGGGCTCCATGCAGCAGCCGAACCGGACGTCATCAATGATGGCCGGATCGATGCCGGCCCGCAAAATCGCCTCCCTCATGACCACGCCGGCCAGGGTGGCGGCGTTTAAATCCTTTAAAGTGCCGCCGAAAGCGCCGATGGCTGTTCGGCAGGCGGAAACAATCACCACATCCCTCATGTTGTACCTCCTGTTTGTGCCTTGTTAATCCCGGTTGAACCCGCAAAAAATAAATTCTTCTTGTAACTGCTATGCCGTGGACAGGCAAGCATTTTTTTCTGTAAAAAGACCGGCTAAACTGATAAGACATACCTGACCGAAACCAGGGTGCGTTACATGAAATTTATCGCTGATCTGCATATCCATTCCCGGTTTTCCCGGGCAACCTCAAAGGAACTCAATTTTGAGAGCCTTTACACCGCGGCCCGGCTGAAGGGCATCACGGTGCTGGGCACCGGGGACTTCACCCATCCGGCATGGTTCTCCGAAATTCAGGAGATGCTGGTACCCGCGGAGTCCGATCTTCTCAAGCTCAGGGATGAGGTGGAAAGGGCGTGCGAGCAGCGGCTTCGCCTCAAAAAACCCGCGCCGGTGAGGTTCATGCTCTCCTGTGAGATCAGCAACATCTATAAAAAGGCGGGAAAAACCAGAAAAACGCACAACCTGGTGTTTTTGCCGGACACCCAATCCGCGGCCCGGTTTAACGCCAGGCTGGACAGGATCGGCAACATCAAATCAGACGGCAGGCCGATCCTCGGCCTGGATTCCCGGGATCTGCTTGAAATCGTCCTGGAGACATCGGATGAGGGGTTCTTGATCCCCGCCCATATCTGGACGCCCTGGTTTTCCATGTTCGGATCAAAATCCGGTTTTGATTCCATGCAGGAATGCTTTGAGGATTTGACCCCGCACCTTTTTGCCCTGGAGACCGGGCTCTCCTCGGATCCGCCCATGAACTGGCGGGTGGGGGACATCGACGGGCTGACTTTGGTTTCCAATTCAGACGCCCACTCCCCTTCGAACCTGGGACGGGAGGCCAACCTGTTTGATACGGAGCTGTCTTATCCAGAAATCAAAGCCGCCTTGAAGACCGGGGATCCGAAACGGTTCTGCGGCACCCTGGAGTTCTATCCCCAGGAGGGAAAATACCACCAGGACGGCCACCGCAAATGCGGCGTCAACCTGACCCCCAAAGAGGCCAAAGGCTTAAACGGGATATGCCCGGTATGCGGACAGCCGATGACCGAAGGGGTGCTTCACCGGGTCGAAGACCTGGCCACCCGTCCGGAAGGCGAAAGCCCTTCAAAAATCCACCCGTATTACAGCATCATCCCCCTTGCGGAGATTATCGGGGAGATCATTCACACGGGTTCATCAAGCAAAAAAGCCCATGAGCTTTACACCTCGGCCGTTCACACCCTGGGACCGGAGCTTGAGATCCTGCACGCCATGCCGCTTGAAGCCGTCCGCCACCCGGGCCTTCCTCTGCTCCCCGAAGCGATAAAACGGATGCGCGAGGGCCGGGTGCATATCTCGCCGGGCTATGACGGGGAATACGGCCGCATCACCCTTTTCAGCCCAGATGAGATAGACAGCCTTTCCGGGCAGAGAACGCTTTTTTATATGCCCGAGCCAAAACCCAGGCCGGAAAAGCGTAAAACAAAAATCGACCTGCGTTCAGAAACAGATGAAAAAAAATCGAAGCATTCGCTCCCACCCCAAGGGCGGGCTGAAAGCACACCCAACAAAACCGCCAAAGACTTTTCGAACATCCTTGATGGCCTAAACGAAGACCAGCGCAGGGCCGTCACCCATGAGAACGGGCCGATCCTTATTGTCGCGGGACCGGGCACCGGAAAGACCCTCACCCTGACCTGCCGCATCGCTTATCTGATGAAAAACAAAGGGGTTTCCCCGCGCAACATCCTAGGGGTGACCTTCACCCAGAAGGCGGCGCTGGAGATGAAAGAGCGGCTGTCCCGCATGCTGGGGGAGAAGGCTGAGCTTCCCCAGACCGCCACGTTTCATGCCTTCTGCTTTGACCTGTTAAAACAGATCGAGCCGAATAAAAGGCATGCCGTCATCGACGAGTACGACCGCAGCAGCCTGATCCTGGAGGCCGTCCGCCTCTTAAAAAATGAAGGCAAAGCGGCCAAACTGAACCCGGAGGCTGTTCTCGACCGGATCGTTTCGGCCAAGCAGCGTATTCTTTCCTGGGAAGACGACCTGACGCCTGTCTGCAAGGGCATGGATGTAGAAATTTTGAGGCGGGTTTACCGATCCTATCAGCAAATCCTTGAGGCCCGGCGTCTTTACGACTATGAAGACCTGATTTTAAAGGCGGTCAAGGTCCTGGAAACCGATCCGGCAGTCCAAAATCAATGCAGGGCGCGTTATTCCCATGTGCTCATCGATGAATACCAGGACTTAAACCACGGCCAGTACCGACTCGTCAAGGCGATGACCGGTCCCGGATCAAATCTTTTTGCCATCGGCGATCCGGACCAGTCGATCTATGGGTTTCGCGGAAGCGACGTGTCCTACTTTCAACGGTTTTCAGCCGATTTTGAAAACGCGGTTCAAATCACCCTCAGCCGGAACTACCGGTCGGCCGAAACCCTGCTGTCGGCCTCCTGCCAGGTCCTTGGCCGCCACAGCTTAAAGAGCGGCTCGGCCCATGTTCATTCAGGAATCATCGGATCGGCCCACATCAGCCTCTTTGAAGCGGAAACCGAAAAGGCCGAAGCGGTCCAGATCGGCAAAACCATCGAAGAGATGGTGGGAGGGACCGGGTTTGATTTTGATGATTTTGACAAAAACCCAAACGCCCTGCACGGCAGCTACCGGTCGTTCTGCGATTTTGCCGTGCTCTACCGCACCCGCAGCCAGGGAAGGCTCATGGCGGAAGTTTTTGAAAACGCCGGCATTCCGTATCAAACGGCAAGCAAGGAGAACCTTTTCTGCCAAAGAGGAATACTGGAACTTCTCTCGCTGTTTAAAATCATCAGGGGGTTCGGCACCTGCCTGGATTTTGAGCGCATTCACGCGGTCATTCCTGAAATCCCGGAACCTAAGGCGGCGTGGGGATACTTAAGCGGCAGTTTTCTTGATCGTCGAATGGAATCCGCCGCTGGGGATTTTCCCGCTTCCATGAGCGGGCCCCAGAGGCAGCGGCTTGACGAGGCTATCCGGCGTTTTTCCGGGTATGCTCAAAAAATTCAGGAATGCACCGTCAGGGAAGGGCTGATCTATCTCTGTGAGCAGCCGGAGATGCAAAAAACCATCGAAGCCAAGGCAAAAACCCGCGAGGCGCTTGACCGCATTCTGGAGATCGCAAAACCTTTTAACAGGGATGCCGAGGGGTTTCTTGAAGCCGCAGCGCTTTACGGCGATCCCGATGTCTTTGAGGCAAACAGCCAGAAGGTCGCCCTGCTCACCATGCACGCCGCAAAAGGGCTTGAGTTTCCGGTGGTCTTTATCGCCGGCTGTGAAAACGGATTGATTCCGTTTTTCCGCGAAAAAGGAGAGCCGTTCGACATCGATGAGGAGCGGCGGCTGTTTTACGTGGCCATGACCCGGGCCAAGGAGCATCTTTTTCTGACCCGGGCCAATCGTCGCATCCTGTACGGAAAAACCGAAAAACGCCAGGCCTCTCCATTTATCGCCGACATCGAAGAAAAGCTGCTTAAACAGGAAAAAAAACCGCCGCCGCAAAAGCCGGTCCAGGTGCAGATGAAACTGTTTTCATAACCGTAAAAACCCGGTTGAATTTTTTCAAAGACTCTGTCAGTATATCATTGCTTTTATACGGTTTCATGCCATCAAACCGAGCGACGGCCGGTATAACGATTATAAGCCCATGCAATGCACCGTATTTTCAGCCATGATGCGGGGTCCCCGGGACATGCAGGAGGACTGCATCGTCGATGGGGTGCGGGTGTATCAGGCGGACTGGCTGGAGGAAAAAAGAGAAATCAACGCCGATCGGATTCTGCTGGTCGTATGCGACGGCATGGGCGGTCATGCGGAAGGCGAGGCCGCCAGCCGGTTTGTCTGCGAGCAGTTGAAACAGGAATGCCTTGAACAAACCTTTAGTCTCGAGGCCGTGGAAGGCACGCTGAGCCGGATTCAGGAATCGGCCAAACAGAAGCTCCCGGAAAACTGCGGCACCACCGTCGCCGGGTTGATGGCGATGGAGAACCGGGTCATGATTTTCAATGCGGGGGACAGCCGGGTCTACAAGATCACCCGGGAGAACATCACCTGTCTCTCCCATGATCACTCCCTGGTGCAGGGGCTGGTGGACAAGGCGTTGATCCATCAGGACACCGCCTCCCTGCATCCCTTTAAAAACTTCATCGAATTCGGCATCGGACCCGCGTTTACAGATGCCTGGCGGGATTACCAGGTCCATACCCATCACGAAGCCGTGTCCCTGAACGCATGCTACCTGTTGTGCTCCGACGGGTTGAGCGATCTGATGACCGAGCAGGCGCTGTTGGAATGCCTGTCTCCAAGCCCGATGGACAAGGGGACGGCGCTGCTTCAGCTCGTCAGGGAAAAAGGGCCGGTCGACAACACCAGCTTTATCATTGCGCAAATCCGCTAAGGGATTGAAGGGCCGACATGGAAGAGATCATTAAAAAATGCCTTCCGACCTACGAGGTGATCAATAAAATCGGCGAAGGGGTTTATGGAACCGTCTATCATGTCCGGGACAACCTGAAAGACAGGGCGGTCAAGGTGGTGCCCATCATGGTCGAGCGTTCCCTGTCCTACCGGACGCCCCAGGAGCTGGATTCCAAGATATCCCATGATTTCCATGCAGTTCAGGAGTATTATGGAAAGATAAAAGGAAACGGGGTCATTGAAATCCATGATTTCCATTTAGTGGACAAACAGGTTTCCAGCCGGGAGGCCAGGGCCTACCTCATTATTCTGATGGAGTTCTGCCCGACGAACCTGCTGGATGTGGTGGTAGACAACTATCCGCTCTCCCCCGGGCTTTCAAAACAGCTGATGCGCGAATTGGCGGAGATACTCGATCGGCTTTCCAGAAGGGCCACCGACGCCTTTATCGTAAAAGACTTAAAACCCTCCAACCTGCTGATCAACAGAAACGGCCGGCTGCTGCTCGGCGACCTGGGAGGGCTGCAGCGCTTGAGCAGCATCTCCACCACGGCGAACGCCCAGTTCACCCCCAACTGGTCGGCCCCGGAGGTCATCATCGAGGGCCGAGCGGCCCGCCTTGCCAGCCTGATTTACTCCTATGGGTTTGTGGCATACTTCATCTGGTGCGGCAAGCTCCCATATGAAAACAAAGACTTTATTGAAAGGTTTAAGCTGATCCGGGAACGCGGCCTTTCCTTCAACAGGACCGACATGCCTTATAAAATCCAGGGGTTGATCGAAAAATGCCTTCAGTTTGTGCCCGAGCAGCGGTTTGCCGATTTTTCCGAAATCCTTCGGGAGCTGGACACCACCAAAAAAGAGGGCCAGGAGGCCTCGCTTCTGCCCCTGCTGTCTTCAAAAAAAAACAGCGGCTATCCTCTCTCATTGGAAGACACATCGTTTCCTTCCGGCTCCGGGGAACGATCCCCCCACGATCAACACACCCTGACAAAGATGCATAAGACGGGCGACACCTGGGAGGAACCGACGACCGGCATGATCTTCGTCTGGGTGCCTTCCGGCAGCTTTACCATGGGATGCGGCGATCAGGACAGGGACGGCAACAAGGATGAATTCCCCGGTCACGAGGTCTATCTGGACGGCTTCTGGATGGGAAGGTATCCGGTGACCCAGGAGCAGTGGATAACCGTCATGACCACCCCGTTTTTAAGAAAGCTCAAGCCCAACAACCCCTCCCGGTTTAGGCTGGGAGGGCATTACCCCGTGGAACAGGTTTCCTGGAACGACGCCCAGGCGTTCATCCAGAGACTGATCTCCGCAAACAAGGGCAAATACCACTTCAGGCTTCCCACGGAAGCCGAATGGGAGTATGCGGCCAGGGCATGTGGAAAGCCTCAAAAGTACGCGGGTGAGCACCCCCTGGAGGAGATCGCCTGGTACTCCAAGAACAGCGGCATGACCACCCGGCCGGTGGGGAGAAAAAAGCACAACGGCCTCGGGCTTTACGACATGAGCGGCAACGTATATGAATGGTGCCAGGACGGCTACGGCGAGACGGCGTATAAGGAACATGCGCTTAAAAATCCGATAATCTCAGAACCCGCCAATAAAAAGGTGATCCGCGGCGGAAGCTGGAGCAACTCCCCCCATGAGCTGCGCTGCACCTATCGGGCAGGCATGAATCCGGAGTTTAAGGCGGATTACATCGGGTTCCGTCTGGTGATGACGCCCATTGGGTCGCAAAAAACCGGCTGAATAATTTGCCTTAAGCCTGGCTTGCTGTTTTAGCGTAAGGCCTGAGAAAGAACCGCCTCAAAAACCTCCACCCCATGATTGACCGCCGGCCATGCCGCCCGATCCAGATGCCGGCCCACGGCCTGATGCGAAATCTTGCCATTCCATAACCGGCCGATCTGTTTGTGGGTCCAACCCTGCAGCGCGCCGCTCACGGCCAGGGACTGCCTGGGGGTCCACCGGTCGGCGATGGCGCCCAGCAGCCGCACCAGGGCGTCCAGTTGCGGCGACACCGTTGCATCATTCATCACAAACCGCATGGAGCCGGAGCGGGGCCGATCCATTTTTTCCAGCAGCCTCCCCGACAGCCGAAAGGCTTCCCCGTCCCCGGCGGAAACGCGGCCTTCAGGAACATAATCGATGCGGCCCACGGCGATGGACAGCCGGGTGTCCGCCCTTGTCGGAGAGGTGTTTGCGCGGATAAACGCTCTGAAATAAAGGCCAGCCCGCAATGCCGGTATTGGATTTGCCAAAACCATCTGCCATCCATCCCCTCGAAACATGTCGGGAGGAAGCGGCATAAGTTCCGGAAAAGCCGTGTTTATCGATTCCCCGCCTTTTTTCAAAAGGGCATACATGTTCTGCCGGTCTTGAAGCGGCAGCCTGGAAAAGCCGATAAAATCGCCGGTGATCACGGCATAGGGTTTTGCCGGGTCGATCTTCATTATTTCCTTTGGAATGCAGAATCGGCCATGATCATGCTATTCCATGCGGTTTTCGTGCAGGTTCCCGAAAAAAAAATGAGGGTCCCCGACGCCATAAATAAAGCGCCGATGGGGAATGCGTATCGCAGCTGAAAAGCGTCCATGATGATCCCGCCGATCATGGATCCGAAAAACATGCCCAGGCTGTGGGCCACTGTAACCAGCGCCATGACCGCGCCCATGGCCTGCGTCCTATGGCCGATCATCACGCTGATCGCCATCAAGGAGGGCATGGACATTCCGCCTCCGATGCCGAAGATCAGGTTGGCGAAAAAAAGGTCCCAGAACCCTTCTGCCGATCCGATCAACATAAGCGCGGTTGTGGTGATCAGACCTCCGGTGATGACCAGCACCCGCTTATCCATCCTGTCGGCCACCGCCCCCATGGGAAGATGCATCATTCCGCCCACCGCCACCCCCAGCATGACCAGAAAACCGATGGAGGCGCTGGGCAGCGAAAAGGCGGTATCCCCGAAAACCGGCAGAAACCCCCAGATGACGCCGATGCAGGTGACATACACAAACCGGAAGGAAAAAATGCTGATCACCCCCCGGTCAAGGAGCAGCCGGCGCCACGGCACATGACGATACCCGGCGACAACGATCCGCTCCTCGCGGGCCGGCGGAAGAAAAAACAGGCTCAGGCAAAACGCGCCGAAGGCCAGGGCCCCCATGCAGCCGAAGGCCGCATCCAGGCTGTAATAATCCTTGATGGATCCGCCAAGCAGGGGCCCGATGGAGAGCCCGAGAAAAACAGACATGTTGAACATGCCCATGGAGATCCCTTCCTTTCCCGTCGGGGTGATATCCCCGATATACGCCTGGGCCACCGGCATCACCATGGCGGAGCCGATCCCCTGAACGATTCGAATCATAATCAGACTTTTGATGTCATAGGAAAAGATAAAGGCTATAGAGATTAAAAAATAGCAGAACAGCCCCAGGGTTAAAACCGGTTTTCGTCCCCTTCTGTCCGAAATCCTGCAAAACCAGGGTAGAAACACCGTCCGGCTCAGAGAAAACCCTCCAAAAATCAGCGCAATGTATAAACCGGAGGCGCCCAGATCGTGGGCGTAGACCGGCAGCAGGGGGACCACGATGCCCACGCCGGTGACAGCCGCAAAGATGGAGATAAACAGGGCGGTAAACACCCTCGCGTTTATTTTTCCCATAATATCCTACCCAAGCCCTCTCCTATCATCAGCGGTATAGGGTTACAAGACCGTTTTCATTCATCCTGAAGCCTTTTTTCCTCTAAACCCCAGGGTTTTAAAATTTGACACCTCTTCTGATCTTGGGTATTCTTTCAAACACATCAAAATAAATCCTGTACGGATCAAAAATTCAGCGGAAGGAGAATCCATGAACCTCAAGGCCCTTCATCAGATCAGTTACGGCCTCTATGTGGTCGCCGGCCACAAGGGAGACAGGGTAAACGCCCAGATCGCCAACACGGTGTTTCAGATCACCTCTCAGCCGCCGACCCTTGCCGTCAGCATCAACAGGGAGAATTACACCCATGAGTTCATCACCGCGGGCGGCTC
This sequence comes from Desulfonema limicola, assembly GCA_020722245.1. Taxonomy (GTDB): domain Bacteria; phylum Desulfobacterota; class Desulfobacteria; order Desulfobacterales; family Desulfosalsimonadaceae; genus DYLE01. The sequence goes on along the minus strand of DYLE01000008.1, from coordinate 7,596 downwards.
CTTGACCGTAAACGTACTGAGACAGGACACGGGAATGAAGTTCATCGGCCGGTTCGGGTTCAAGTGCGGCAGGGACATGGATAAGTTTGAGGGGATCCGCTACCGCCTTTCCGGCCTGGGCAATCCGATCCTTGAAGAAAACACCACGGCCTTTCTGGAGGTCCGGGTGGACAGGACCGTGGATGTGGGCACCCATACCCTGTTTATCGGCGAGGTGGTGGATGCGGAAATTTTCAATGACGCCGAGGTGCTGACCTACGCCCACTATCAGCTTGTCAAAAAGGGGAAGGCGCCCAAAACCGCGCCCACCTATATCGAAGAATAAAAGGGGGTGTTTAAAATGAACCTGCAGGGGAAAAACGCGGTGGTCACCGGAGGGGCCATGGGGATCGGGCTGGCGGTTTGCCGTCGGCTGGTCCGGGAAGGCTGCGGCGTCACCATCTGGGACCTCAGTCAAAAAGACCTTGAGGCTGTGGACAAGGAGCTCAAAGCTATGGGGGGGAGGGTATTCACCCATGTCTGCGACGTATCCGACAAAAAACAGGTCCGGGAGCTGGCAGAGCGAGCCAGGGCCGATATGGGCCGGGTGGATATCCTCATCAACAACGCCGGGTTTGTGCGGCACGGCATGTTCTGGGAGCAGCCCGTGGAAAACGCCGTCCGGACGATGGATGTCAATGTCAACGCTCTTTTTTACAGCATTCACGAATTTCTGCCGGAAATGCTGGAGAGAAACTCGGGTCATATCGTAAACGTCTCCTCGGGCGTGGCCATGAGCAGCGCCCCCGGGCTGGCGGCCTACACCACCTCCAAATGGGCGGTCTGGGGTCTCACGGACGTGCTGCGGCTGGAGGTCATGACGGCCGGCAAAAATGGGGTGAAATTCACCTCTGTGCATCCGGGCAACATCCTCACCGGCATGTTTGAGGGGTTTTCGCTCAACCTGCTGGGCCGGCTGCTGGTTCCGCCGGTCAAGGACCACGATATCATCGCCAAAGGCATCGTTGAAAAGGGGCTGAAAAAACAGCGTCCTCTGGTGGTGATCCCCTGGACGGTGCGGCTCGGGGTCATCCTGCGCGGGTTGCTGCCGAACTTTATTCAAACCAGGCTCGCCCTGCTTGTGGGGCTCGGCGGTTGCGTGAAAAACTACAAGGGGAGAATCGGATACATCCATAGCAACGAAGATACCCGGCAAACCAAATAACTGAAAAAAAATAATATTGAACGCAAGAAAGATGTTTGAGGGAAAGCTGGCACCCTCAAAAAAAGGCCGATTAACGCCGAGGCGACCCTTGAGCTTCCGCAAGGCGTGAAAATTATCGCCACCATAACGACAAAATCCGCGGAGAATATGGGACTCACCGAAGGCGCCCGGGCCACCGCGCTGATCAAGGCCGCCTCAGTGACGTCGGCCTCAGAATAACGATAAGGCCGAAAAATCCCCTTCCTCACCTATCCCTCAAGCAGGCAACGGCCTGGGAATAATACCCGGCGCGCCAGGCCCCAGGGGGTTTTTCTGATGGCCTGGGGTATAATCAATTTTCTTAAAGCCGTTCTTTTTTTCCATTTTTATTGCAATCCCGCATAGAAATAATATAATCTGATCTATACGAATACGAACAATCGGCTTAAAAAACGCTCCCCACCAATTACCCCAGGGCTTCAAACCTCATCGATCTGGTGATGCGGGTGGGCTCCGAACCGATGAACACCTTATGATCACTACGCGTTCATGAACACGAGCTCAATAAAAACCCCAAACAGCCATTTACAAGGAGGAATCATCATGAAAAAACGCCGTTCCAAATTTTCAGCCCTAAAAAGGATAGGCCTTTTAACGGGGTTCCTGATCCTCATCGTCCCCTTGTCCTCTGCACTTGCAGCCTCCCCCAAGGTCAAGGTCATGACCCGCAACCTGTATCTGGGGGGTGATATTTTCAAGGTGGTGGAAGCGGCCCAAAACCCGGATCCTTCCGCAATCCCAAATGCGGTCGCAGAAATTTTCAGGACCGTGCTCTACACCAATTTTCAGGCGCGGGCCGAGGCGATCGCCGATGAAATCGCAAAAAGCAAACCGGACCTGATCGGGTTGCAGGAGGTTTCAACTTTTTATAAACAGACGCCGGGCGATTCCTTTCTCCCCACCCCGACACCGGCCACCGACGTGGTCATCGATTTCTACGAGGTGCTCAATAACGCTCTGGTGGCCCGGGGATTGTATTACACCGCCTACACCACCACCAATGCGGATGTGGAGGTGCCCATGGCGGACCCTGAGGCCGGCGCCCCCTATTACCTCTCCGACGTGCGGATGGTGGACCATGACGTTATCCTGGTCAAGACGGGTCATGACTCCCAGGAGGTTTTGCTGGACAACTACACATGGAACCTGTTTTTGGACATCGCTGGCAGCACCGTCTATTTCACCCGTGGGTTCGGAGTGGTTGATGTGAACATCAAGGGCACACCCTTTCGTTTTGTGAACACCCATCTGGAGGTGGCCAGCTCGGAGGGCAGCGTTTTTCGATTCTTCCAGTCGGTGCAGATGCAGGAGTTGCTGGGCATTTTAGACACGCTGGCGGCCCTGGATCCGGAACCGGTGCCGCTCATCATGGTCGGTGATTTCAACAGCTCCCCGGAGCATCTACCCGGCACCGCCCTGGTTCCCGGTCTGGGCGAAATGCCTTATGTGCCGCCCTACCTTCTGGCGACGGATTCAAGCTATATGCTCTCGATAAACCCGGATTACAGCGGCAGGGAGTATGCAGACACCTGGCTGTTGCAGGAAAAGCCGAAAAAATTCAAATATCAACCCACGGCTACGCAAGAGGCCGGCGGCTTCGGGCAAACCATTTCGCTGATCTATAATTTTTTCAATCAGCTTTTAACCTATACCACCTACACCAGCGGTTTTGAGGAAGAAATCAACGATCCTGAGGACACCCTCGAAAGCCGAATCGACCTGGTTTTCTTGAATGCCGGCGATCTGGAGCTGAAAAAATCCCAATGCGAGGTGGTCGGCAATGAACCCATAGACATGGTTGAAAACCTGCCGGATCACCCGGGTGAATACCTCTGGCCGTCTGACCACGCCGGCGTGGTGGCGGAGCTGATGTTAAAATAAATAATTAAAATCGGGGTCACGCCTGATTATCCCAACCGGTCTTATCCACACGTCAGACCTGACCCCGTCTTTTCTGTTTTGGCATCTTGGTCAGCAAACCCGATCAGGCAAGGTCAAAGCGGTCTGCGTTCATGACCTTGTTCCAGGCCGCCACAAAGTCGTTTACAAACTTTTCACCGGCGTCCGCGCATGCGTAGACTTCTGCAATGGCCCGAAGCTGGGAGTTTGCACCGAAGATCAGGTCGACCCGGGTGGCGGTCCACCTGAGTTCGCCGCTCTCGCGGTCCCGCCCCTCAAACACGCATTCGTCGTTTGCGGTGGGCTTCCAGACCGTGCCCATATCCAGCAGGTTCACGAAAAAGTCATTGGTGAGCGTCTCCGGCCGATGGGTGAAGACGCCGTGGGGGGACCCGCCGAAGTTGGCGTTTAAGGCGCGCATGCCGCCGACCAGAACCGTCATCTCGGGCGCGGTCAGGGTCAGGAGCTGGGCCTTGTCCACCAGCAGCGCCTCAGCCGGAACGCTGTATTTGCCTTTGAGATAGTTGCGGAACCCGTCCGCCACCGGCTCGAGAACGGCAAACGATGGCGCGTCGGTCTGCTTCTGCGAGGCGTCCGTGCGTCCGGGTTTGAAGGGCACCGTCACCTTGTGACCGGCCTTTTTGGCCGCCTGCTCAATGGCGGCGCACCCGCCCAAAACAATCAGATCGGCCAGGGAGATCTTTTTGCCGTCGGACCGGCCGGTGTTGAAGGCCTTGCGGATTTTGTCCAGGGCATTGAGCACTTTCTTCAACTGGTCCGGCTGATTGACCTCCCAGTCCTTTTGCGGCTCCAGCCGAATCCGCGCTCCGTTGGCCCCGCCGCGCTTGTCCGAGCCGCGGAAGGTGGAGGCCGAGGACCAGGCGGTGTAGACCAGTTGGGGAATCGAAAGACCCGAGGCCAGGATCCGGCGCTTTAAGTCCGCGATGTCCCTTGCGCCGATCAGCTTATGATCCACCGCAGGTACTGGGTCCTGCCAGATCAGCTCTTCTTGGGGGACCTCAGGGCCGAGATAACGCGAACGGGGGCCCATGTCCCGATGGGTCAGCTTGAACCACGCCCTTGCAAAGGCGTCGGCAAAGGCTTTCGGGTTTTTATGAAACCGACGGGAGATTTTTTCATAAACGGGATCAAATCTTAACGCCAGGTCCGCCGTGGTCATCATGGTCGGATACCGCTTGGAGGGATCGTGGGCCGACGGCGCCAGGTCCTTGTCGGCCACATTCTTGGGGGTCCACTGGTTAGCCCCGGCCGGGCTCTTGGTCAGTTCCCACTCATAGCCGAACAGCATGTCGAAATATCCCATGTCCCATTGGGTCGGATTGGGCGTCCACGCGCCTTCCAGTCCGCTGCCGATGGTGTCGTTCCCCTTGCCGCTGCCGAAGCTGCTCTTCCAGCCGAGCCCCTGCTCCTCGATCGGGGCGGCCTCGGGCTCAGGCCCCACATGGGACGCCGGACCGGCGCCGTGACACTTGCCGAAGGTATGCCCTCCGGCGATCAGGGCCACGGTCTCCTCGTCGTTCATGGCCATGCGCGCGAAGGTCTCGCGGACGTCCTTGGCCGAGGCCAGTGGGTCGGGATTGCCGTTTGGGCCTTCCGGGTTCACGTAGATCAGGCCCATCTGCACGGCGGCAAGCGGGTTTTCAAGATCGCGGTCGCCCGAGTAGCGTTTATCTCCAAGCCACTCGGCCTCAGAGCCCCAATAAATGTCCTCTTCCGGCTCCCAGACATCCTCGCGGCCGCCGGCAAAACCGAAGGTCTTAAACCCCATGGATTCCAGGGCGCAGTTGCCGGCCAGGACCATAAGGTCAGCCCAGGAGATTTTCCGGCCGTATTTCTGCTTGATGGGCCAGAGCAGCCGACGCGCCTTGTCCAGGTTGATATTGTCCGGCCAGCTGTTAAGGGGCGCCAGGCGCTGGGAACCGGAGCCCGCGCCGCCGCGGCCGTCGCCCATGCGGTAGGTGCCGGCGCTGTGCCAGGCCATGCGGATGAACAGGCCTCCGTAGTGGCCCCAGTCGGCCGGCCACCACTTTTGGGAGTCGGTCATCAGCTTGTAAAGGTCCTTTTTTACCGCCGCCAGATTCAACTTCTTAAACTCCTTGGCGTAGTTGAACCCCTCGCCCATGGGATTGCTCTTGTTTGAGTGCTGGTGAAGTATCTTGAGGTTTAACTGATTCGGCCACCAGTCCCGGTTGGACATGCCCCCGCCGGCGGTGGATCCCATCACCGGACGCTTGCTATCTTTTTTCATAAGGTTTGTTCCTTTTATGCGGGTTAAAGTTCACGTTATCAGTGAAATTTTTTGCCCACGGCCTTGCCATACTCCTGGCAGGCTTTAAGACCGTCTGACTCTGAAATAACCGCTTCTTTCAACACCAATGGTCCGAGGTCCACCATGTCCATTTTGAACACATGGAGCATGGTGTCATACAGCATGGTGCCGGACTCACCGCTATGCGTATAGGAGGCGAAAGCCCCGCCAATTTTTGCCCAAAGATTGGCTTTTTCCGCGATAAAAAGAAAGGTCTTCATGCCGGCGGTCAGGTCCCGGTGATAGGTGGGACAACCGAAAATAAAACCGTCATATCCCTCCAGGTCTTTTGCTTTGCGAATATCGCTGATGGGTTTGAGGTCTGCCTGATGCCCTGCGATGCGGACCCCTTCCGCGATAAACTGGGCCATTTTTTCAGTGTTGCCGGTTCTGCTGAAATACGCTATCAAAACTTTTTTCATGGCAATGCTCCTTATTTTATTATTTTACGCGATCAACATCCGTCATGGGCGGTTGAGCCGGGGCCTCCCAACGGACGAAAAAGTTTTTTGCCGGCTCCGCATACAGGGCATTTCCAATCGTCCGGTAATTGGTTAAACGGCGTGCCCTTGGGGATTTTTCCTTTCCGGTCGCCGCGATCCGGATCATAAATGCAGCCGCAATTAACCGTCTGGCATTGATACATCTCTTCAGGTCTGGCCATGGATTCTCTCCAAGGTAGGTTTGATGTTTAACTCTATCTTGAGTTTAAGGGGCTCCCCCGGGGCCTACCAGTTTTCACCCAACAACTCAAAATAGTCGATCGGGTGAACACAGGCCGGGCATTTATCCGGGGCTTGCCTGCCGACATGCACATAACCGCAGTTGCGACACCGCCAGGTCACCTCAGCCTCTCTTTTAAACACACGGTCCGCGGCGATATTGGCGGCAAGCTCCCGGTATCGTTTTTCATGCTGCTTTTCAGAGACCGAAATAGCGTCCCATGTGTCCGCGGCGCGCTCAAAGCCTTCTTCGCGGGCGATTGACGCAAAATTGGGATATAATTGTGAGTGCTCGAATTTTTCACCATCGGCTGCGGCCAGCAGGTTCTCGCGCGTGGTTCTGATGACCCCTGATGGAAAGCTACCGGTGATCTCGATTTCCCCGCCGTTAAAAAACTTGAAAAACCGAAGAGCGTGTTCGCATTCCTGATCCGCCGTTTCTTCGAATATATCCGCTATCTGATCATACCCTTCGCTGAACGCCTGCCTGGAAAAATAGGTATACCGGTTCCTGGCCTGGGATTCTCCGGCAAAGGACAATAAAAGATTTTTAGCCGTTTGGCTTTCTCTGAATTTTCCCACGGGTTTTCCCTTCATGTATTGTGAGCGTTGTTTTGAACATTCTATGATCAATCGTCTTCTAGAATTTCTATGGCGCCGGCCCCGCACTCCTCGGCGGCTTGACGGCAGAGCGCCTTGTACTCATTTGGGATGGTGTCAAACCTGACAATGGATTTAAGCTCATCCTCATCGTATTCGAATACCTCGGGACATAGGTTGTTGCAGTTGCGGTCACCCATGCATTGACTGGTAATCCTCACTTTCATGTGCTCCTCCTTTTTCTTGGGGTGTGAAATACCGGGTCTTTTTTGTTTCCTTGCAAATTTATAAATGCAACAGTCATACCATTTTTTTGACCATAGACCGTTTATTCAAATAAGATATTAAAATTTAAGGTTATTATATATATCCAATTTAATCCGCACGACCGGCGCGTGTTTTGTTAAAAAAAAACTGAGACACTTATGTCTTTATTTAACAAGAACATGATACATCTCCCATCGAAAAACCCCCTCCCATGCGCGGTACCCACGCCTGATCTTGACAGCAACGAGCAAATTAGGGCACGGTGAAAATGTCGTAAAAGAAACGTGTGAATCCATCGTCAACCCGATCCGCAGCGTGCTCCTGGTAAAAAAAAGTCAGATCCGCCTGCCCCTTCAGCAGGCGGCTGGGCCTGGGCGTACATGGAAGCGGTATGGGGAAGGACGAGTTCCACCGTCCGAAGTCAACTCAATTCGTCAACGCCTTCGGCAACGGTTGTCTGAAGCGCGCAGCAGTATCTATCTAGTGCCTGACAGAAAACCCCGATTTTTTTCTCGGCCGGGCCGAAATTTTTTCCT
>DYLE01000007.1 GCA_020722245.1 Desulfonema limicola | reverse complement strand
GTCGGTGAGGAAGGTCAGGACCGTGCCGTCTTCAAAGGTGAGGGTCAGATCACCAGTTTCAACATCGCCCATCTCCAGTTCCCCTTCCAGCTCAAGCACAATACTGGTGAGGTTGTCAAAGGGGCCCACCCCGTCGTTATCGATTAAGCCCAGCTCGGTCAGGTCCAGGCCGGTGATGGTGGTCAGAAAGTCCACCAGGTCTTCAACCGGAACGCCATTGCCGTGGGTGTCCTCGCCATGCGGGGTGTACCCCCACATCAGCTGGGGCCCTTCCACCAGCGTGCCGGGAAGGGTGACTACCTCATCCTCGATTTCCTGAAGGTGGAAAATATTGACCGCCTGGCCGGTGGGGTCCGCCACGGTCTCCCAGTCCCCGGAAATGGCCTGCCAGCCCACGCTGCCGGAGGGCCCGAAACGCACCACGTCATCGGCCGCGCCCGCCCCCAGATCGTTTTTGGTGTAGAAGGTCCCGGTCTCCGGGTCATACAGACCGACGCTGTCGTCGCCGTCGCCGTCCCAGTCCCCGGTGATGGCCTCCCAGCCGGCATTACGCGGCCCGAAACGGAAGGTATAATCTGCGGCCCCGGCGCTCAGTTCGTTCTTCAGATAGAAGGTCGAGCTCACCGGGTCGTAAAGACCGACGCTGTCATCGCCGTCCTTGTCCCAGTCCCCGGTGATGACCTGCCAGCCCGCGTTACCCTTAGGCCCGTAACGGAAAGTAAAATCGGCGCCTCCGGCGCTGAGGTCATTTTTCAGAAAGAGGGTGCCACTGCTCGGATCATACAGACCGACGCCGTCGCCGCCGTCGCCGTCCCAGTCCCCGTTGACCGCCTGCCAGTTCAGGGCTCCGGCGGGCCCGAAACGGAAGGCATAATCAGCGACCCCTCCGGTGAGGGTGTCCTTTAAGAAAAACTTGCCGGCATCCGGATCATAGAGGCCGACGGTGTCGTCCCCGTGGTTGTCCCAGTCTCCCGCCAATGCCTGCCAGCCTGATGCCACTCCAAACACAAAGCTTTCATTGGCGACCCCGCTTACGAGATCATCTAAAAGATAGAACCTGCTTAACTCCGGGCTGTAAAGACCAATTCCGCTGCTAGCCATAGAACTCCCTCCATTTTTTGAAGTTTAAGTCACCGATTGAATCGTATTTTCGGATTACCTGTAACCCTTTTCCTGACCTTATTCTCCTTAAAGAATAAAACTCACTTAAAAACCCTTACGACCTTGTTTATGACTTTTTTATACAAACCCTACACGCATACAACCTGACCATAATATTGTTAAATTCAATAAGCCATCTGCCGCTTTAATGTCAAGGTTTTTTTTAGAAATCCTTTTAAATTAAACAGATTTGCCCTTCATTTCTGTCTTCGTAGTTATTTTTTTTATTTAAATTCAATAGGTTGTTATTATACAAAAATTTATCAAAAAAAACCCTTCCTCACAGGTTATCGTGTCTTCTTATTGAATGGTTGGGTTCCCCAGGTTAAAAAAAAATCCTCTCAAACAGGCGGACCCTTCGCCGCACTACATCCTTGCAGGAAAGTCAAGAAAAAAACCAAACAAAACGACCGGTGTGTTTTTTGCGCGGGGTTTCATACCCGGCTTTCCAAAAACCGCACCTGATCCTTCAGAAACGTCAATGCCTGTTCCTTGCCTCCCAGAAACGGCACCAGCATGTTCAGATAGGCGTTGGCCGCGGCGAGAACCACCTCTTCCTTGCTTCGGCCATCCGCTTTCGCCTGCTGGACCGCCTTTTGCAGAACCGGCGTAAAAATCTGCGATTCAATCTGCCTGACGGTTTCCATATCGGTCATAAACGGGTTCTCCTGGGATTGCTCGATTGATTCATGGGTGTGACGTCATTTGCAGTATATATAAGGAGTAAATAAAGGCATAAAAGATGTTCAGGCAATACAATCTCCCTTATTTTTTTTCTCAAGCTTTCTTTAAGAAAAAGAAAAAGAATTGTCAACTGGTAATTTATTAATGATGCAATCATGATGGCGACGAGGGCGCAAAACCGGCAAGGCACTGGGAAAAAAATTCCAGGGTTTTGGCCGCGGAATCCATGTGATCGAACTGTAACACGCCGTTCCTGGCGACTGCCGCAAGACGCCGGCGCAGGCCCTCATCATCGCACAGCCGCATGATCAGCGAAAAAAGGGCGTCGACATCCCCCGGAGGTCCGATCAATGCATTTTTTTCATGCTGAGCGAACAGGGACACCCCGCCGCTGTCGGTGATGGCGCAGGCGCATCCGCAGGCCATGGCCTCGGCGATGGTCCGACCGAACCCGTGAAAGTTCGAAAACTCGGCGAAGACATGCGCCTGGGCATACAGCTCCGGAAGCTGTGCGTTGGCCACCACGCCGTGATTGATCAAAGGGAAGGGAAGCGCATGTTTTCGAAGTTCCTGATCATTGCAACCGAAGGCGTGGATTTCGATGTCCTTGCGGGCGCGACAGAGCCTTTTCAACACCCGCACCGCCGTATCAAACCCTCTCTGGGGGGTTTTCGGCCGCAGCAGGGTCAGGATTTTTTTCGGCCCGGAGACATCCTTTGAAACATTTTTGGGATAAAACAGCTCCAGGTCCAAAGCCGGAGGGACCTGGGCGATGGGCACGCCGAGCGCCCTTATTTTTTCGCACAGCCAGGGGGTCTTGGCAAAGGCGAAGGGCGCCAGATGGTAGGTGCGGGCGATTTTTTCGCGGATTTCCGCTTCTTCGACGGGATAAAAATCCGGCTCAAAGTCTTGAACAAAATAGACCGGCAGAAAGTCCGGGCGTCTGGCAAAAACAGCGGCCATGACGTAAACCGTGGTCCACAGGGTGGCCACAACGACATCGGCCTCGGGAAAATGCGCCGCCAGGGCCGCCGGGTCCTTAAAATAGATGGGCCGGGTCAGCAGGCCTGAAAACTCCTGATAGTTTTTGGGGGTGAGCACCACCACCTTGACCGAAAGCCCCATGCGGATCAGGTCATTGGCCAGGGAGATCACGGAGAGCACGCCGCCGTAGCTTTCCATCTGCTGGATAATAAATACCACGGATTTTGGTTTTCCTTCGGTCTTGGCCCAGAGCCGGGGTCTAAAACCCGGATCCTGAAGCTGCCGCCGGTACTCGTGAATAACCGCATCGGACGCCATTTCGAAGATCATCTCAAGCACCGGCCTGTAAGCCTGGGAGGAAAACCGGGCCGGGTCGTAAAACCCCTCGGGGGTCAGGGAGCGGTAGCGCCGGCGCAGGCGTCCCAGGGGATTGCAGGCCAAAAAGCCCTGATACCGCTTTTCATAAAAAGGCTTCCAGCGCTGATCAAAGATTTTCCGGTTCTCCTTGTAACGCGGCCCGCGCTGCTCCCTGAAGGTAACCACGCCTTCATGAAAGATGAAGGTGTCGTCGCAGCAGACGGTGCGCCATCCGTTCGCCAGGGCCCGCATGGCGTAGTCGGATTCCTCGCAGTATCCCCGGCCGTAGACCGGATCAAACCCGCCGATCCTTTCATAGACCTCCCGTTTGATGTAGTAACACCACCCCTCGGGCGTGACCACATCCGGATACTCAGAAGGGGAAACCCGTCGGATGTGCTGCGCGGTTTCAAAAACGGTTTCGCCCGGATTGGGGGCTATCCACAGGTGGGAGGACCGGGTGGTCAGGGGGGAGATGACGCCGATGGCCGGATCGCTTTGAGCGCACCGGACCAGGCCGGACAGCCAGCCCGGGGTCACCAGGGTGTCGCTGTTGAGCAGCACCAGATCCCCGGTTTCCGAGGCTTTCATGCCGGCGTTGACGCTGCCCACAAACCCCAGGTTCACGGGGTTTCGAAGGACGGTGAAACGGCTGTGGCCGGCCGCAAACCGCCGCAGCCAGGCAGCCGTATGATCATCCGAGGCGTCATCCACCAGGATCACCCGGTAGGGCGGATCGGTGTGCGCGGCGACGCTCTCCAGGCAGGTCCGCACCGCGCTGAGCTGGTTGTAGATGGGCACGATGATGGTGGGCCCGTTCGCCCCGGGGCCGGGAAGTTGCGCCCTCTCGGATGCCGCCAGGGATTCGGCGATCGCTTCAAAATCCTCCGCGGCATGGTGGATATTAAATTTTTGCGCGGTTTTTACGGCATTGGCGGCCAGGGTGGTTCGCAGGGTTTCGTCATGGACCAGGCGTAAAACCGCTTCGGCCTGGGCCACAACGTCCCCCGAAGGAACCAAGAGCGCATTTTCCTGATCCACCGCATACTCCGCCGTCCCCCCGCTCTCGGTCAGAACACAGGCGCAGCCGCAGGCCATGGCCTCCAGGCCGGTCAGCCCGAATCCCTGAAAAAGGGAGGTGTCGATGTAGATGTCGGCCCGGCTGTAATGGTGCCTGAGGGAGGCGGGAGTAACGACCCCCAGGTTGCAAAAGGAAAACGGAATGTCAAAACCGCTCAGATCCGCGGTCCCGTAAAGGATGATTTCCATGTCCGGCTTTTGTTCGCAGACCAGAGACAGGGCCGCAATGAGGTCCGAAAACCCCCGGCGCGGGGTCCTGGGCCGGGCCATGGCGATCAGGCGAAGGGGGGCTCCACCCCTTCGCAGGTCGGTGGCTGGGTAAATGCGTTCCGGATTGACGCCGATGCGTATTTTGTAAACCGGGTGACCGGGCTTACCAAGAAAGACGCGGATTTTTTCCCCCACCCAGCCGGAGGTCACCAGATGATGAAAACCCAGCCGGTAGGTTTCCGCGGCCTGGCGATGGTAGTCTTTTTCCTCCGGGGCCTCGGGACGGCCTTCGGGAGGATAAAACAACGCCTCAAAGTCCTGGATAAAATAAAAGGGGATGTGCCCGGGGTTCAACCGAAGAACCTGATCCACCGGCCGGGCGGTTTTCCAGAAGGTGGCCATCAGAAATCCCCGGCGGGAAAGACGAGCCGACAACCGGGATGCATCCTCCCAGGGATAGGGCTCAAACAGAAAATCAAAAAATTCGCCGCCCCTCTGGCGGGGGTTGAGCAGGACAGCGACCAGGTTCCAGCCCCTCAACACCAGGTCGTTGCAAAAATCCGCCAGCACCAGGGCCCCGCCGCCGAGGTTGATTCCGTGAAAAAAAATCGCCAGGGTCTTTTCCATGTCCAGCCGCAGGTCCGACTCCGCGTAATTTTTCAGGGAAACCAGGGAGGACACGTTAAATTTTTGAAGATGAGCATAATCCCTGCCGGCAGATGCGCCGCCGGTCTGAATGCAAACCCCATTCTCCCTGTTTAAACCATACGCCCTCGGACCGGAGACAAAGACAAAGACATCATCGGCCAGTATGCAATAGTAATTCGATGCCAAAAGTTTTGACGCATAGGTGAAAAGGTAAGATGCGCCGGATTCGGGACGAAACTCCGGCCATGGAACCTGCCGAAGGGCCGCGTGTTTGACATAAAAGACATGAGGGTCGGGCAATGGAATGATGGGGTATTGACGCGCCGACGCCAGGGAGAGCTTGCGGGCGCAGGTGATCAGGTTGTCCCCCGGATTCATGGAAAACGCATAAAGAGGATGGGAGGGGGTCACCGGCGAGACCAGGCCGATCCTCTGGTCGCTGTAGGCGGCTTCTTTCAAGCCGTCCAGCCACTGCGGGGTGGCTACGGCCCGATCGGAAAGGACGCAGACATCCCCCTGGGTGATTTCCTTAAACAGCTCCAGAAGGGCCGGCCAGAAGCCTTTTTTATCGCGATGGGTCACCCGTTCGTAAAAATCCAGATCGCCGGTCCACTCCCCGATCTTCTCTGCCACATAGGAATCCTGGGAGTCATCGATCACAAACAGGGTGTTGCAGCGAAGGTCCGTATACCGCTTGAGACTGATCAGGGCGCGCCGCAGCCCTTCCAGGTTCCCATCGGTGTATAAAAAAACGGAGATTCCCTTCGGCGCAGCCATGTCGGGGAAAAAACCCAAAGCCGGAAAAGCGCTCGAAGCAGGATAGCGCTGTTTTTCAACGCGAGCGTCATTTCCCGATGAACCTCGGATTTTATCCGGACGGCCCAAGCCGGTGAACACCTTTTTGTGGCACAAAAAAAACTCAAATTGATTTAAACCGGATTCCGAACATTCCTTCTCCAGGACCAGGGATTTAAGATCATGGCTTAAACGGACACCCGCCGCCCTTGCCGGGGAGCTTTGAAGCCGGGCCAGGGCCGAGGGAAGCACATCCCAGGGGTAGGGCGCGCCGGGTTTTAAAAACAACAGCCAGGGGTATCTGGCCTTTTGCACGCCAAGGGCCATGGCATTGGCAAAAGAGGCCGAATCCCCCACGCGGACCACCCGTATAAACCCGCGACCGGCAAAACGGGAAACCGCTTCGGCCGCCTTGTTTTCCAGCCCTCGGTCAATAACAATCAGCTCCACCGGCGCATGGGTGTTGTAGTTAAAGAATCGGTCCAGCAAGGCCTCAAGCGCCACAGCACCCTTGTCAAAAAGAACAACGACGCTGACGCCACGATGGGGGTCCGACCTGGAGGGCCTCCAAGGGACCTTGTACTCCGGGGCCAGCCTTTCCAGTTTATCTAGGGGAACCAGGCCCTCAAACCCTTCAAGAAAGCGGCTTTGGAACAGTTTTCGATCCTTGGGGTTGGACCCGCCCGCGTCCTTTTCGGGATCGATTTCCATGAGGGTGCAGTCCGGGTTGTAGACATGCTGGTCCTGAGCCCTGGCAATGACCGTAAGCTCATTATCCGCGCCATGGGAGATGTAGGCCGGATAAAAAAAATCGCCCTGATACAAGGTTTTGACCCAGCTGTTTCTCGCCATGCCGAAGGCGGCGATGCGCCCCTTCCATTTGCCGTCGTTAAACGCCAGAAGGCCCTTGCCTGTTTTCTCCAGGGTTTCCCAGGCGCATTTCAGCCAGTCCCGGCAGGGAAAGGCGTCCTGGGCCAGATAGACGGTATATCGCGCGGAAATCCGTACGAAGGTTTCATTGACGGTTTTGATAAATCCCAGGCGAAGGCTGTCATGCACGATGAGAATCCCGCAGGGCAGTCCGGCGCGACGGGCAAGGATCTGCGCGGTTTTCATGCCTTCATCCAGATCCGTGCAAGGCATGATGACAACCACGCCTTGGGGAGTTGAATAGGAAAACCCGGCAATCTCCCTGATGTCCACGGTCCGAATATCGTAAGGCTCAGACCTCGTCATTTTCATAGCTGATTCCTGTCGGGGAGGTTTTCGAGTTTCCGCCGCCCTGCCTGAGTTTCTCCGTCAACCGATCAACAATCCATTCCGCCCTTACCCCGGGTTTGCGGTTTTCCCTCAATACCTCCAAAACGGCCAAAACCGTCTCGTGGGTCGTGGGCCACACCCCTTCCCGTTTCAATACCGGTTCCGGCGGCGGCATGTCCGCAAGGTAGTGGCTGACGATCTCATCGTATTTTTCGCAGAGGACGCGGCTCTCCGGTTTGAGCCCAGCGATCAGAAGCAGCCCGGTCGGCGAGGCGTTTAACGGAAGAAAAAACAAATCCTTGCGGTAAATTTTGAGGATCTCATAAAGCTTCCACACATCGCCGGTCCAGGTGCTGAGTTTTCGACGTCTCACGGCCTGGGCCGAATGGGCCGGAAAAATATCATCGATCGCCACCAGGGTCCAGGGAGCGGAAAATTTTTCCACGTTCATGAAATCCCGCAGGGCATACTCGAAAAAATGCATGCCGTCGATAAGGACCAGGTCGGGCGGCCGCACCAGCAGCTTTGCGGCCGGGCCTTTAAAAAAGTCATCGCTGGTCATGGTCAAAATTTTGGCATTTTCGGAAAGGAAAAAACTCTGCTGGGGCATGGGGTCGATGCCGATGGCCTCGCATTGGGCCAGAGACAGGCTTTTTCCCTGCTGAACACCGATTTCAAAATACAGGGAGGGGGCAAGCCTTTGGTGAATCAGGGAGAGCACCTCATACCTCTCCTGATCGCCGATGCGCGCCTCTTCTTCGAGGCTCCCCTCGGGAAAGGCGTTTTGATTGATGTAGGCCTCCTTTAATTTCTCATAAACCTCAGCCGGGGTGTTTTGCCCCAGAAGGGCCACAACGTCCTGCCATCGGCGAATGGCCTCGGCCCATGATCTGCGATTTCCGGCAAGCTCTGCAAAACCCATGCGAAGCGCCGCCGCATCAGGAAAACGCGCTATCGCCTTCTGATAAACCGCCTCCGCCGCATCCATGCACCGGGCTTTTGCAAAGACATCCGCAAGCTTGCCCAGGGAAGCGGGGTCGGCCTTTGAAGGATCCGCATCCAGTATCGTCTTCCAGTTATCGTAGCTTAAAAGCGCGCTTAGGGTTTCCTGATACCCTTCAAGGTTTAAGCATGGTTTTATCCACAGCTCGGCCTGAAGCGGATGGTCGGGCAGCGGTCTTTCGTCATGACAGAGGATTTGCGCGGGCGGCCCGAAGATAAAAAAAGCCCGGCTTCCCCTTGAGGGAATTTCAACGATACGGCCCTGAAGGGTCATTTCAAAGCCAAACGGATCATCCGGGACCGGGAAAAGGGGCGTTTCGGTTTGCGGGTCCACATATCTTACACCGGACAACACCACAACGCCGAGGGTCTTTAAAAACTCCAGTCGCAGCGGCAGGCGTTTAAGCGAATCCGGATGGGGCAGGGACAGGGTCAGTTTTTGCCATTGATCGGCATACACGCGAAAAACCTGTTTTGTGTACCGCTCGTTTTCGACGGGAAGCTCCGCCGTGACAAAAAGCTCACAAGGCTTTGCAGGCATATGGGCGGACCGGTTTGCCAGCGCCCCGGCGCCGGGGTATGCCATCTCGTATCGGCCCAAGACCTCACACAGCGTGTCGAAAAAACCCTCCTCAACGAAAGCATCCCTTTCCCCCGAATCCGTAAAATGAGAACCGGCCGCAGAGCGGATGTGCGCCTCCGGCAGGGTTCGAAGCGCATCGTAGCGGCGTATGAAAAACCCCCAGCGCTGTTTTTCGGTCTCTGTTATACTTCCGGCATGATGGTGCTTAAATTCCGGCCGAACGCAGGCCTTAAGCGAACCGATGCAGGCGTCTGGAAAAAGGCTTTCGGGGTTTGCCGGTCGATCTTGATATAAAATCATTTCCAGGGCGTGAACCGGGTCTGTTAAAAGCTGATCAAACGTGAGTTGCGCATGGGCGGTATCCCGGACAGCCCGCAGGGCGTCTCGGGTATGCGCCAGCCAGAGAAGATGCCCTTTGTTTAAATCCAAACCTTCCCGGGCCGCCAGGGAGCAGGCCGCCTCCCAGGGATGACGCAGCAGATGAACCCACCGAGGCTCAAGACCGGATTCGGACAAGGCTCTCTGCCAGAGGGGATAAAACCGGGCAAGCCAGGGGTCGCCCACGACCCATGACTTTTTATTCTCCTTCAGTGCAGCAAGCATTCGGCGAAGGCGGTCTATGGCGTTTTGGGCGGCGGGGGTGTCCTGCCATCCCTTTGGCAGGGCGCCGCATAGACGCAGGGGAATGCCCAGTTCGTTTCTCAACGCCTCGTGAATCAAAGCCGGCCCTTCGGTCCCGAGCACGGAGTCGGCTGTTTCAAAACCCATGATGTTTAGGCATCGCAAAAGAAGGTTCAACCCGCTTCTTGGAGCGCAGAAACAGAAAATCAGAGACGGCGTTCGAATCGAAGACGGGGCGTTGAGGTTTATTTTTAAAGCCATGGCCAAGGAATTTTCTACTTTATTTTTTACTATATATCATTGATCCCATCATATTCTTTAAAAACCCCATGGATATGATCCATGACGGTGGGCCTTTTTCCTCTCAGGGATACGGCGTCAAAAAACGAAAAAATACCCTTTCCGGTTCTCCATCGTGCGGAGTTTTCAATGGCATAAAAATCCTTCCTGCATCGCTTGAGCAGTTTGATGACGGATTTTTCATTTTTCGCAGATTCAGGTATTTTTTCATACGCCTCAAATATTTTTTCCAAATGATCCACGGCCAGCTCCCGACGGCGGGTGAAGGTCAGGATTTCCAAACCGCGGATCAAGGCGTTTCCCAGCCGCCAGCTCTTTGAATTTTTCAGCGCCTGCAAATCATTTTGCAGTTGCCGCATGGACTTGTTGAGCGTTTTCAGTGGAAAAGACCGTTTAAAAGGCTTTTGCAGAAACAAAGACGGATATTGACCGCCGGGCGGTTCTTTCCTGAGCCGTTCAAACACCTCTCTCATGTGATCAACAGCCAGAGGCTGTTTTTTTCGAAGCAGCAACGCCTCCGCGCATCGCGTGAGTTTGTTTCCGATCCGCCATCGGACCGATGCGGTCAGCGCGTTAAAGTCCTTCTCCAGGGTCCGAATCATTTCCATTAAACCCTGGGCCCGGCCCTGGGCCGCGATCAGCGCCTGCTCCGATTTGGCCAGCTCGGAAAAATAGGTGCGGCTTAAGGACTCCTGGTCCGCAAGACGACCCTCAAGCCTTACAATCGTTTCTTTTCCGTCCTTGAGTTGCGTTTCAAGTTGAGTGAGGAGGCCCTGCTTTTCCTTGATCACCGCCTCCAGACGATCCCTGGCCTTGCGGTTTTCGGACTCGGCGGTCTCATGCATCCCCTTTAACGACGCCAGGCTTTTACGATTCCTTTTGAGATCCAGCTCCAGGATTTCAATTTTTTTGATCAGTTCCTCAATCCGGGTCTTACGGGAGGTCAACTCGGCCTCATGACGGGCCCACAGGAGGCTCAGGTCTTTCATGTCGGGATTTGACTGGAGTAAAACCTCAAGGCTTAAGGGGAGGTCCGGCAGTTCCGGCGACGCGGGGAGTAAAAGACAAATCTCGTGTCCGCTGGATAGAATCAGCAGCTGATCGCCGCTGTAAAGGCAAAACGCCTCTTTTTCAACACGGCAGGCATCAAACCCGGTTTCCTTGTCAAGCCCCCAGAGCACCTCGCCGGTGACACTCTGTTTCACGCAGATCTCCAAAACATGCAGCAGGAAAGGATTTTGTGTAAAATTAAATTGCAGCCTGATTGATTTTAAAACCCCCGTCTGCTGAATCGGCCAGGAAAACCGACAGGGTTCATTGACGGGAAGCACAATCTTTTCCCATCCCAATGAATCCGGCGGGACGTCTTTTTGTGGACCGCCAAAACAGCAAACCCGGGCATAAACCGCATCGGCTGAAAGCTCAGGCTTTAAAACTCCCTGACCGGGCTGCCCCCCCCAATCCAGACCCAGCCGCTCACAGTGATTTACAAACCCAAAAAAATCATCAAACAAGGATAATCCATCATCGACGTCCAAGCGCGTGAACGGCGCAACAGCATCCTTTCTCATCAGCGGATCTGCAAGGGTTGCCCCCCTATCCTCTCCCTGTCTTTCCCCCTCGGCGTGCGATAAATCCGGCTTGACATCCGCAGATCGCATCCGGCCCAGCCGCAACTGATCATAGAGCCAGAATACATGGCTGAAATGAAAATCTTCTTCATGGCGGCTGAAGTGGAAATGCTTGGATTCCGCTTTTACACACCCGAGAATTTCCTGATATCGGTCTTCCAGACCTAAAGGATAAACAATATCCAAAGCCTCGGCGATATCCTTAAAACTGGAAACCGGATCGGCCAAAACCTGATCATAGGTGACACGGATGCTGGGGCAGGCCATGCAGGCCGCCAGAGCGTCCCGATTGTAACGCGCCCAGAGCAGGTGGCCTTTGGACAGATCCGTGCCATGCCTGACCTGAAGGGAGCAGGCCACCTCCCAGGGATGGCGCAGCAGATGGATAAAAACCGGAACAACACCCGCTTCATGAAAAACCTCAAGCCACAAGGGCATGAAGCGGCAAAGCCCCGGATCGTTTAAAGCCAGAAGGTTTGAACGGGAAAGATCCTCCTGAAGGATTTTTCTAATTAAGTTTTTTGCGGTTTTCGCGGCCGGGCTGTCCTGCCAGGCGGTCGGCAGGTCTTCAAGCATATCCCAGCCGCCTCCGAGATCCTGAAACAGACGTTCATGAATGCGGCAGATCTCATTCTTTTGGGGATGACCGGAACCCGATGAGGATTGCTCGGGCGAAACGGGTTCGTGAAATGAAACGCCGAGAAGCCTTAGACACCCGCTTAAAACCGAAATTCCGCTGCGATGCATCCCTAAAATAACAAGGGCGCGATGGGGGGCAGTTTCCATGTTTTCGCCTTTTTGAATCTGGACCCGGATTTAACCGTAAAACCAAAAATGGTATAACCTGAAAGAACCGGCTATTCAAGTATTTTGACCTCTTCTGCCATTTAAAACAGGTTCCATCGGGCCGGCCGCTCTAATCCGCCACGGATCCCCATGGATTATCCGCGCGCGCACGGCTTCACGATCTTCCAAAGAACTCAGGTTTCCCAGTTAGCAGAATGAAAAATTTAACCACAGAGAAAGAAAAGAATTTTCATTTTTTTCTCTGTGCTCCCTGTGGTAAAAAATAATATATAAAAACCGATAAGTTACTTTCTGCAAAAATACCGTAAAGCGGAATAGATAGCTTTTTATTTGACTCAATCGATGCCTTCGCTTTAAAGATTCTGAAACGAATTATGAGGAAAAGGCTCGGTCGTTCTTTTATGCGGATCGAAACGATGAGCAAAGGCCGACTCCCTGAACGCAAACTGCCCTCGGATTAAAAAAAATTGAACTTCAAACGCCAATCCCTCATTGACTGGGCCGTGAAGATCAGAAACTCAAAGGTCTGGCCCCTGATCCAGCCCGGTTACCGGGTCTTTGCCTATTTTTTCAACATCGAAAAGCTGTTCGTCACGGAGTCCTCGGTGCTCCAGAAACACAGGCTCCGTCTTTACAGTCTCGGCTTTGTGGGAAAAACCCTGGTTGAACTGCAACGGCTCATGGATGACAATATTTTTAAGCCGGCTGCCGCTTTGGAACTGGCCTTATGGCACGCCAACCAGTATGCCCCTGAAAACGCCAAAAAATGCCTGGGGTACTTGAAGGCCGCCTCCCAGGGAAACTGGGATGTGGAAAAACAGCGGGCCATCGCCGTATTAAAGAGCGAATGCCGCGATCTTTTAGGGGAACACGAAAAAGGACGCAGGGAACTGGCCAGAGCGCTTCGGCGGAAATGCCATGCCGACCTTTGCCTGGCCGCCGCGAACCTGGAACAAGAACTGCCCGGGAAAATCCGCTGGATCAATAAGGCATTGGCGCTCTCCGGTCTTGGCGGCATATCGGTTTACCCATCCGCTCAAAAGCCATTGTTTGATTGCCTGGCCCCGAAGATGGAACAAAAAACGGGGTTTTGCGCATCATCCAAAGAAGCCCCCCTGGTGACCGTTATTGTTCCGGCGTATAACGCCGAAAAAACCATTGAAACCGCCCTCTCCTCCCTGGTCTTTCAGACCTGGAAAAACCTCGAAATCCTGGTTATTGATGACCACAGCCAGGACAAGACCGCAGATGTTGTCACGCGGTTTGCCCAAAAGGACTGTCGCATTCGACTGATCCGATCTGCCTTGAATCAGGGCGCCTACGTGTCCAGGAACTTAGGACTGGCCCAGGCGGCCGGCGATTTCGTCACCTGCCATGACGCAGACGACTGGTCCCATCCGGAAAAAATCCAAAAACAGGTGATCCATCTGCTGGATCATCCAGAGGTCATCGCCAACCTTTCCCAACTCTCCAGGGCCCAGGATAACCTGAAATTTTACCGTAGGGGCAATCCTGGAAGGTATATCCAGATCAATATGTCCTCTTTGATGTTTCGAAGACTGCCGGTGATGGAAAAGGCCGGTTATTGGGACTCTGTCCGCTTCGGCGGGGACGGAGAGTTTGTTCGGCGGCTTGAAAAGCTATTCGGCGAAAAAAAAATCGTTCGCTTGACCACAGGCCCGGTATCCATGGTCAGGCAATCCTTAAGCTCGCTTACAGGAAACCAAACCTTCGGGTATGAAGGGTTTTTCATGGGTGCGCGCAGGGAGTACCGGGAAAGCCATGATTTCCACCATCAAAGGGGGGTCTCCCTGTTTGTCGATTTCCCTCAACAAAAGCGGCCGTTTCCGGCGCCCGAACTCATGCTTCCGCAGAAAAGCACAAACACCGACCGACCCCATTTTGATGTCATCATGGTTTCTGATTTTCGGCTTCCCGGCGGAACAACCGCATCAAACATCGAAGAAATAAAGGTCCAGACCGAGCTGGGGCTGCGCACCGGGCTGGTGCAGATGTCACGGTATGATCTTGAACCCACAAGGTATGTCCAGCCGGCTGTTCGCTCCCTGGTGGACGGCGAAAACGTCCGGTTCATCGTCTATGGTGAAAAAGCCTCCTGCGACACGCTTATCTTAAGGCACCCCAACATCCTGCAGGAACGGCAGCGGTTTATTCCGGATATTCAGGCCCAGAAGGTCCGGGTCATCATCAACCAGACCCCCTTAAAGCTTTATGGAAAAGACGGTCGGGTTTACTATGATTTTAAAACCTGCGCCGAAAATTTGGCGTTCTATTTCGGTCAAACCGGGTTGTGGCACCCTATCGGCCCTCTGGTCAGAAACGCCATTGTCGCCCATCATGGAGAAGACCTCAGGCATATTCAACTGGCCGAAACAAACTGGTATAACATCATCAATGTGACCCAGTGGAGACGGAGCCGCCGTCCGCCCGCGAGGGATCGGATTATCATCGGCAGGCACTCCCGGGATGATATCGGCAAATGGCCTGCAAGAATCGATGAACTGCTTGAGGTATATCCGGAATCGCATCCCTATGAGGTTCATATTCTCGGCGGGGCTGAGATCCCTCAGAAGGTGCTCGGATATTTACCCCGGAACTGGCGGGTCTATGAATTCGGTTCCAGGCACCCCCGGGAGTTTCTCTCAGAGCTGGATGTGTTTGTGTATTACACCCATCCGGATTGGGTGGAATCCTTCGGCCGGGTGATCGTGGAAGCCATGGCCGCCGGCGTTCCGGTGATCCTTCCGTCGGTCTACAGGGAATTGTTTGCCGATGCCGCTGTTTACGCTGATCCTTCAGAGGTCCTAAAAAAAATAGAGGCCTTGATGACCGACGCGGCCTATTATGACGCCCAGGTCAAAAAGGCGCTGGCCTATGTGGAACAACATTTCAGCTACGCTCAGCACGCCGAGCGGCTGGGCATCCCAAAGAAAGCGCCGGGTTCCACAAAAAAAATTGACTCTCCTGAAGCCGCAGGTTAAGCATGGTATCAAAAACTTGGGCTTGATCGATGGATTTTTATGAAAAAGGCTTGTGATCTTGAGAGGGGTATTTTTAAGGTGGAAGGTAGAAGGTAGAAGGCTGAAGGTGGAAGTTTTTCTATGTCCTTTGCGAGCTCTGTGGTTAAAAAACCTGAGCTCCTTTTTTTAAGAGATTATACATTGACGCTGCATGATTAGACTCGTCTCTGATATCTGGGAAAACCGGCACGCCCTGAGCACCCAGTTTTATGTGAACATCAAAACCACGGTGGCGACCACCCGCCTGGGGTTTTTCTGGTGGATCCTGGACCCGCTGTTTCTTATGATGGTTTACTATTTTGTGGTGAAGGTGGTCTTTGACCGGGGCGGTGAAAACTATCACCTGTTTCTGTTATGCGGGCTGGTCACCTGGCAGTCTTTTTCCCGATCCCTGACCCTTTGCACCAGCGCGCTGGTCCGCAGCGAGGGGTTGATCAAGCAGGCCTCCCTGCCCATGGTGATTTACGTGATCCTCTCCCCCCTGGTTCAATCCTTCTTCTGCACCATCGGGCTGGTCATCATCATGGTCTGGAACTGGCCGGCATTGGGGGTGCACACCCCGGCCATTGTGGTGCCGGTATTTATGATGATCGCTCTCGCCCTTGCAGCGGGGCTTTTTTTGTCCGTATTTGAGGTCTACATTCGGGATACCGGAAAGCTGATCACCTACATCATGCGTTTTGGAATGTACATCAGCCCGGTGCTCTACGGGCCGGAACAGATTTACGGAATCGAATCCATTCCAGACTACGCAAAATTCCTCTATTCCTTAAACCCCATGGTCCATGTGATCGGCGCTGTCCGCGACCTTCTTTTCTATGGCCGGATGTTTGACTGGCGGCCTGTTCTGATCACCCTCGCCTGCGCCCTCATCCTTTTGCAGGCCGGACTGCTGTTTTTCCGAAGGGTATCCCCCTATGTGCCCAAAATGCTCTAAACCCCTCGACCTAAAAAATCAAACCCATGAACCGGGCCACCAGGCCGACCGGGAAAAAGAAAAGGGAAATCCTTCACCGGCCCGGGCGGACGCCGATTTCCAGGATTCCCTATCCGGCAGTTCTTCAGAGGACACGGCTTCCCCCATGATCGTGTTTGATCGGGTCGGCCTGTGCTTTCAAAAGCATGCTTCCCTTTTTGAACTGCTTTTTAAAAAAAGAAAACGGGATTTCTGGGCGTTAAAGGAAATCTCGTTTACCCTTCACCGGGGGGAAACCCTGGGCGTGATCGGCCGGAATGGATCGGGAAAAAGCACATTATCCCTGGTCTGTACCAGGGTTTACCTGCCGGACAAGGGACGGGTGAGGATCAACGGACGGGTCCAACTGCTGGCCCTGGGGGTGGGGTTTGAAAAACGGCTCACCGGCCGGGAAAACGTGTATATCAGCGGCAGCCTGCTGGGGCTTGATTCCACTGAAATCCAAAAAAGAATGCCGGAAATCGAGGAGTTTGCCGATATCGGCGAGTTTATGGATGAACCGGTGCGAACCTACTCCAGCGGGATGAAAAGCCGCCTGGGTTTTTCCATTGCCACCGCGATTCGACCGGATATCCTTATTTTGGATGAGGTCATGGCCACAGGCGACAAGGCGTTCAGGGATAAGGCCATTGAAAGACTGGCCAACCTCCAATCCCTGGCGAGCTGCGCCCTCATCATCTCCCATGAGCCCGGGCAGTTGAAAAAAATCTGCCATAAGGTCCTGTGGCTGGACAAGGGAAGGATCGTGATGCAGGGGGATCCGGCTACCGTGCTCACCGCTTATGAGAAGTTTTGCAAAAATCCGCTCCAATGGCAAAATGATCATCCTGAATTTTTCGACGCGGTGATGGGAAGGTGATGAATCAACCGGCTTTTAGTTTTTCATTGGCCCATCGGCGATGAACACTCCTTTTGTCTCCATCATCATTCCTGTTTACCATGATTGGAAGGCGCTTGCCGGCGCATTGGAGGCATTGGACCGCCAGACCTGGCCCCGAGAGCAATTTGAGGTCATCGTGGTCAACAATGATCCGGCGTCAGCCTCCCCGGTTTCATATCAAGGCCCCAACCTGCACATGGCCTGCGAACACAAGGCCGGCTCCTATGCGGCCCGAAACAAAGGCATCACGATCAGCCGGGGGGAGCTGCTGGGGTTTTGCGATGCGGACTGCGTCCCTTGCCCCTGCTGGATCGAAAAGGCCGCAGGGTTTTTGACCGCCCATCCCGCATGTTCCCGGTTAGCCGGAAAAATTGAGCTGATCTACAGCGGTCGCAAAAAACGCAGCTATGCGGAGATGCATGAAAGCGTTTTTGCCTTCCGTCAAGAGGATTACGCCCGGAACGGCGTCTCTGCGACGGCCAACCTGTTTGTCCGGCGGCAGGTTTTTGATGCGGTGGGGATATTCAATGATGCGCTGCTTTCCGGAGGAGACCTGGAATGGGGGGCACGGGCGACAGCGGCCGGCTATGGCATCGGCTATTGCCCGGAGGCTGTTATAAGGCATCCGGCAAGAAGGACCGTTCGACAGTTGATGGAAAAGGCCAGGCGGGTGTGCAGCGGATACATCCTGATCAATGACGCCGATATAAAAAAAAATCCGAAAAACGCCGTCTATCATGGGCTGAGTATGCTCAAGCCGCCGATCGAAGCCGGCAAAATGATCTTTGCGCGAAAAGACATTCACCTGCAGGACCGGTTTGTTTTGTATTTTCTTGAATACCTGCTCAAGCTTGTGCAGTTTAGAGAGTATGTGCGGTGTCAAACCCTGAAGCGTCTGTAAACTAACAATCCGGTTCAAGGCTTGACATCAGCTTTTCAAAAGACCGTTTCCAGTCAAATTGTCTTGCAAAAACACGGGCGGCCTCAGGATCAAATTCCTGGTTGAGGGCTTTGGTTACGAGATCGATAAACCCTTCCGCCCTTTCATAAAACCAGGCCGGGCTGTGGAGTTCCTCGATCTCGGGCCATCTGGCGCAAATCACGGGAATTCCTGCGGCCATGTATTCAAAAAATTTTAAAGGGCGTATTCCTGTAACGGCATTCGGACGGCTCTTCACGTCAAAGGGGATCAGACCCGCGACGGCTGCATGCATGAGCGCAGGCAACTCCCTGTGGGGCACGGGGCCGATAAAATAAACATTGGCCGGCAGTTTCGACAAGGATCGGGAAAAATCCAGAGGACCGGCAAAAACAAAGGACGCCTGGGGCAGGCGGCTGGCTGCGGCGCGGATCAGATCGAAATCAATCCGGGAATCGATCATGCCGGTGTAAAGCAGCACGGGGTCCGGGATATGGCGAAGGCAGGCGGGCCGCTCAAGGGATCGACTGCTCGCACCAAAGGACTCCACATCCACGCCGTTTGAAACAAAAACCGACCGGCCGGCCCCCAGGTTTTCCACATAGGGCTTCAGGTGCAACGCGGAGTAGATGGTCAGATCCGCCCGGCATGCGATTTTCTGCGCCATGGCCTGGGCCTGGCCTTTCCAGCCGGAAAACCGCTCGTGCATGTCCATGACCCGAAAGACGCTTTGTGAACAGGGAAAGGCATCGAGCAAAAAATGGTAGGAGAGGTTGTCGAGATAAAGCAACCGGGGCTTATCAAGACCGGATCGGGACAGCAGCCGTTTGAAGGACGGAAACATGGTTTTGTGCCAGTGACGGGCCACCGGCCGGCTTCTTAAAAGCATGCGGCCGTCCGGGGCGATCAGGGAAAAAGGCACATAGGCGTAAATCCTGCCGTTTTCATGGATGCTGGGGTTGCGGCGTGCGGACTTAAACCGGTCCATGACCTCCGGTTGAAACGGCCTTGCCAGGTGGACCGGCGTAATGGGCGCGGAAATATAATGGACCTGCCATCCGTGCCTGGCAAACTGCCGGGCCAGATGCTGGCTCCCCACCTGCAGGACGGACCAGTAGGGCTGGGTGCAGGCCATGACCACCGTTTTATTCGAATCGCCGGGAATAAAACCGTTCCCCTCATCGGCTGACAATTTTCATCACGCCTGATTCAACCCCCTAGCTTTCACGAAGGGATTGATCCATCACCTCCAATATCGGCTCCACCAGATAATCGAGGATGGTGCGCTTTTCGGTCTCGATATAGCATACCGCCGGCATGCCGGGAGACAGGTAGGCGCCGCTTTTTTCAAGCGCCTCGTTATCCACCTTGATGCGGGCGATATAAAAACTTTGCTCGCCTTCCGGGGTTTGTTGGGTCACCTTATCGCCGGACACATAGATCACACGACCCGTCACCGGAGGCGTGGTGCGACGGTTAAAGGCCGACAACTGAACCCGGACCCGTTGCCCCTTTTCCACCTCGGTGATCTTATCCGGCCGGATGCGGGCTTCTACAATCAGCTCCGCCGCCTTGGGCACGATGTCTAAAATCGGCTGTCCCGCTTGAATAACCCCCGTGGTTTCCGAGTGAATGCGCATATTGATAATCTCGCCGGGAACCGGGGCTTTTATGGTCAAACGATGTTGCGCATCCAGATGGGGAAGCAGCTTGTCCTTTAGCTCAAACACCGCGTCCTGGGTTTCACCCAGCTCAGCGACGGACTCTTCCTTATAGGTATCATAGAGGTTGACGATTCGGAGTTTCAGCTCTTCGATTTTTTCCCGGGTTTCGGCCATGTCCTGCCGAAGACGCCCCGCCATCCCCTTTCTCTCCGCCTGCCGGCGCTTTAATTCCAGGATCTGGGCCTTGTCAATGTAGTCCGCTTCAAAAAGAGACTGCTTTGCCGCGATCTCCTCCGTTAAGGTCTCAACGATTTCTTTCTGGGCGTTCAGTTCCTCGCCTATACCGGCGGCCTGTTCCTCCAGCTGGACGATCTGGGAGTTGATCTGGGAAATTTTGCCGGTCAGGGCGGTACGCCGGCTCTTGAAAATCGCTGACTCCATCTCCATGGCATCAACCACTTCCGGATGCTCCTTGTTGGCCAGCAGATCAGGAGGCCACTCAATCCCTTCAGCCATGCAGCTTTCGGCCTTCAGGCGGGCGAATTTGGCCAGCTTGGCCCAAAGCTGGCCCTGAATCATGGCCACCGATGCATCCACTTCGGTCCTCTTGAGCCGGATCAGGGGCTGGCCTTTTTCCACCACATCCCCCTCGCGCACCAGGATTTCATCCACAATGCCGCCTTCCAGATGCTGAACGGTTTTACGCTCGTGAAAGACCTCCACCACGCCGGGTGCAATCACGGCGCCGTAAAACGGAAGAAAGGCGGACCAGGCGACCAATCCGCCGAAAAATATAATGATGATCAGAACCCCGGCGATAATCAACGGCCTGGGATTGGTGCGCAGACCCTTTTTTTCCTTTTGATTTTCCATCGTCCCTGGCATGGGCTGTTTTCCTTTATGCATAGTTTATTTAACCGTGAATCCGGTTTCCCGGTTTCTCATCTGAACCGGCGCCTGTTGTCCCATGAGCTTTTGAAAGACCTCATCCCTCGGCCCAAACAGGGCAACCTGACCGTCCTTTAGCATCAACACCTTGTCCGCATGGGTCAGCAGACTGGGCTTGTGCGTAACCATGACGGTGGTCACCCCCTGCTCCCGTAAACGGATCAAGACCTGAATCAAGGATTTTTCGCCGGCATCATCAAGGTTGGAATTGGGTTCATCCAGCACGATGAACCTTGGATCTCCGTACAAGGCCCTGGCCAGGGCCACACGCTGACGATGGCCGCCTGAAAGCTGCATGCCGGCTTCACCGATGGGGGTGTCATATCCTCTGGGAAGCTTCAAGACCATCTCATGAATTCCCGCCAGCTGGGCTGCGGCCACCACCTTGTCCGGGACCACCTCTCCCATTCGGGCGATGTTCTCGCTGATGGTGCCTGGAAAAAGCTCAACATCCTGGGGGAGGTACCCGATATAAGGCCCCAGCTGTTCCTGGTCCCAGGCGTAAACATCATATCCGTCCAACCGCACCTTTCCGGCGGCAGACGGCCAGATACCGAGCAAGAGACGACAAAGCGATGTTTTCCCGGCGCCGCTGGGTCCGATCAGTCCCAGCATCTCCCCGGCCTCGAGGGTGAAGGCGATATTGCTCAAGATGGTGCTGCCGTTTAACACCAGCCCGGCGCCTTCCACCTCCAGCCGGCCCGAGGGAGGCGGCAGTTCCATATTATCCTGAACCGGTGCGGATTTGATTAATTGATCGAGCCGCTTATAGGCGTCTCTCGCATTAATGGTCTGCTTCCAGGTTCCCATGGCCTGTTCCACAGGGTTTAACGCCTGCCTCAGGATAATCGAGGCCGAAATGATAATACCGGCGGTGGACTGATTCTTCAGCACCAGGTAGGCCCCCAGCCCGTAAATCAAGACCTGCATGGCGGAACGGAAGCTTTTGCTGACGGAGCTGAGAGCGCCCCCGGCTTCATTGGCCTGGGTCTGAAGCCGGACCGCCTCGTTGGCTGTGGCCCGCCACTGGGCCACGATCCCGCTGATCATGCTCATGCTGTTGATCACCTCCGCGTTTCTCATGCTGGCGTTCACAAACTGCTGGGTTGCGCTTTCGATGGCGCCGGCCTGGGACTGCTTCCGGCGGGTTAAAATTTCCTGAAAAATACCCATGATCAAAAGAAGCACCGCGGCTGCAATGGCAAAATAACCCAGCACCGGATGCATCAAAAAAATCACCAGCAGATAGACGGGAATCCAGGGCACATCAAAAAATGCAAAAATGGCGTTGCCGGCGAAATAGTTGCGAAGGGTGTTGACATCCTTCAGCCCATCGGTATACCCCAGCCCGTTGATCCGGCACCTGTCTTTTAACATCTCAGAAAGCACCGGCCGGCTGAGGGTTTTATCCATATCCACCCCGATATACACCAGAAGCCGGGACCTTAAAAAATCCAGGCAACCCATAACCACCAGCGCCAGTATCGCCCCCACGGTGATGGTGATCAGGGTGGGCATGCTGTAGCTGCTCAGCACCCGGTCATAAACGGCCAGCATATAGATGGGGAAGGTCAGGTACAGCAGATTGATAAACAGGCTGAAAAACCCCGCATAAAAAAAATAACGGATCCACTTTTTTAAAAATTCGCGCATTCCTGCTCCTGTTGTTCTGCAGTGGGCGATTCCTGATCCAGGGTATAATCTGACCAGCCCATTGCATGATTTAATTTGGCCAGACTCATCAGATAATCCCCGACGGCCTGGTTGTAATTGGCTTCCGCCCGGCTTAACTGCGCCTGGGCGTCAAGGACCTCGGGAATGGAACCCATGCTGACCTCAAACCGTTTCTGGGCCATTTCATATCCCTCCTGTGCGGCCTGCCTGGCGGTATCCGTGGTATCAATCCTCTGGTCCGCTTCCTTGAGGTTCATGAAATAGGTGATGACCTCTGCATTGATCTGATCCTTCAATGCCTGCCGATTCTGCTCCAGCCGATGAATCTCATGAATGGCTTTTCTGTAGCGGTGATACTGCTGTCCGCCCAGGCCGAACTCCCAATCCATTCGCAGGCTGGTTATCCAGTATGTGTTTTCCTGGTCTATGTCGTAAGGCTGGCCGAGAGGATTGATCCCCTTATTATCATAATTATCGTCCCGTGAATAATAATCGATACTGGCCGTCAAGCGCGGAGAAAAACGGCCCAATGCGATTTTCTGGTCCTGTTTGGCCATTTGAATGCTTTTTTCGGCGATCTGCATTTCCGGCCGATAGGTATATGCGTAATCGAGACACTCCTCCATGGGTGCTGTAAACTCAGGACCCTGCTTGAGCTCGCCCGTATAAACGATGGGTTGAGGGCCTGAAAACCCCAGTAAAATGTTGAGCTGCGCCCGGCTGGTCTCCACCTTGTTTTCGGCCTGGCTGAGCTGCTGGCGGGCATCGGCCAATTCGACCTGGGCCTGCAGCACCTGAACATAAGGCGCCAATTTCTGCCCATAGAAGGCCTTTGCCGCTTCCAGATCGACCTCCAGCCGCTGAACGGCATCATGCAGGCTTGTCACATCCTGGCGGGCTTTTAACAGCTCAAAAAAAAGAAGTTGGATATCCAGTACCAGCCGCATTTCCTCTCTTTTTTTCCCGGCCTCCACAAGGGCTTTGTTCAACTGGGCCTTTTGGTAGGCATTAAAAACGGTCATGCCGGCAAACAGGGTCTGGGAAAGGCGGAAATTCATCACATCAATCCGTTGATCCACGTAATCCTCGTCAGAAGGGCCATGCTCCCTGATATTGGCGATGTCCTCCACATAGGATTGTGCAGAAAGGACAGGGAAAAAACCGCCCCGCTGATCAGCAATATCGGATTCCGCCTTCAGCAACTCGGATTCCACGGCCTGAATGCGGGGGTTGACCTCAAGCCCGCGCGCGATGCACTGGCTCAGGGTATAGGTCAGGGCCTCGGAAGCGCCGCCCGACGGCTCGAGGTTCTGGGGCGTGTTTTCGGCCGGCGCAGGAACGGCCGACATAAAAATCCCCAGTCCTGCCATAAATACAACAATCAATAAGCACCTTCGTTTCAATCCGCTTTCTTCCTTTCTGGTAACCGGCGGGATTGCCTTCCCTTTTTGAGTACAAGCTGCATGAAACGACTCATCCCGTCTGCTGACGGGATGACGGATCGCTCATGAGCTTCTGAAAAACCTGATCCTTCGGGCCGAATGCAGCCACCTGCCCGTCTTTTAATATCAGAATCTTATCCACCACATCGAGAATTTCGGGCTTATGGGAGACGATGACGCAGGTGGTGGATCGCGTCTGCCGGATACCGGACAGCATCTCAAAGAGGGCCTGTTCGCCCGTCATATCCAGATTGGAATTGGGTTCATCAAGCACCAGCACACGCGGGTCCCCATAGATGGCCCGGGCCAGACCGATTTGCTGTCGTTGCCCGCCTGAGAGGGAAATACCGGAAGATGAATTCAGCATCGTTTGATATCCCTCAGGAAGGGATGTGATCCACTCATGAATACCGACGCGCCGGGCGGCCGCTTCGACTTGAGCGTCATCCACGGATCCCATGCGCGCGATATTTTTCGCCACGGATCCCTCAAAAAGCGCCACATCCTGAGATAGATAACCGATGTATCGACCAAGCTCCTCCTGCTCCCAATAAAATAAATCCACGCTGTCCAGCCGGATCTTGCCGATCTGGGCGGGCCAAACACCGGTCATAATCCGGCAAAGGGTGCTTTTGCCCGCGCCGCTCGGCCCGATGATCCCCAAAAGTTCACCCGGCTGCAGGACAAAGGATACATTTTTAAGCACCGGGGTCTGGCCGATTTTAAAAAACAGATGCCCCGCCTCAATCCGTCCCTTGGGGCTGGGCAGCGGCATCTTGGAAGGCTGATTTTCCACGATGGTCATAAACCGGCTCAAGCGGCCATAGGCCGCTCTTGCCTGAAGCGTAAACCGCCAGGCCTGCATGGCCCGCATCACCGGACCCACGGCCTGCCCCATGATGATGGATGCGGCCACCATCAGCCCCACATCCAGTTGTCCAAGAATGGCATAATAGGCCCCGATACCATAGACTAATACCTGCAGCAAGACCTGAAACGGCCGGGTCAGGCTCTGCAGCACGCCCGCATATCTGCTGGCGATGGTCTGATCATTGATCACGTCGGCATTTACGGTATTCCAATGGTTGCAAACGGCAGAAGCCATCCCCATGCTGTTGACCACCTCCGCGTTTCTGAGAGCGGTGTCCACCATTCGTCGATTTCGACTGTAGTTTAAATTGGCGGTACCCATCCGCTTACGGGTCAAAAAGTCCTGAAGCAGGCTCAGCCCGAAAATAACAGCCGCTCCAAGGAGGGCCACAATACCCAGCGCCGGATGAAAAAAATAGACAATGATCAAATACAGCGGCGCCCAGGGGACATCAAAAAGGGCATAGATGCCGGGATTTGTGAGATAGTTCTTGACGACGTTCAAATCGTTGAGCCCCTGAGCATATCCCCCTCGGCCGGGAACGGCCAGGTTTTTGATGATGGTTTTAAACACCGTCTCGCCAAGGCTCTGATCCAGGGCCACGCCCGCGGTATTTAACAATTTGATCCGCAGGTAATTAAAAAATACAAGACACATCAAGGCATACAGGGCGATGGCGGTGATCGTATACAAGGAACGCTCGCTGTAGCTGCTTACAATACTTTCATAAATAGCAAACATATAAAAAGAAAAGGTAAGCTGCAGGATGTTGATAAAACAGCTTAGCAGCGCGACAAAAACAAAATATTTCTTCCACTTTTTTAAAAAATCACGCATCAATCTCTTGCGCCGGATAAAGGGAAAATATAACCGATCTGATATAAAGATGCCTTTTACTCGTGGTTGAAATCATTAAGCAAAAAGTGATCCTGCTTTTCCATGTACTGAAGCACATCCCTGGCTGTCCACAAGGCAGGATCCTTGTCTGTCATCGAAAATCCGCTGCGTCGAGTGTCTGCATATTTTTTATCGGCCATGCGGTCAAAAAACGCATAAATGGCCAACAGGATTATCGGCCCGAAAATTAAATAAAGCGCCGCCACTGCTGCAGCGATCAGTACGCCCGTATTCATTTTGCGCTACCCTTCCGCTCCGGCAAGCCCTTTGTAGCCGGGTCATAGAAGTCTTTGCAGCCACAAATAAATGGCTTGATCCGTCAACAGGCTGTTTCGAAACTGCCGCCAGGAGGAGACGGTCCGCTCCCATTGCTTCGGCGACAACCGCGCCACGTTTCCGCCCGCGTCACCCGTTCGGCCTGAAGCTGAAAAACTCTGATTCAAAGCATCGAACCGGTTGTAATTGTTGAGTATCAAGTCAAAAATGGCGCGCACGATCATCAACCGGCTCAGCCTTCTGAGAACAAAGTCCGGGCCGTTCATATAATTTTCCAGCCGCGTCAGCGCCTCCTCCGGGGTTAAGGCAAAATCCGCGCTGTTCTCCGTGGTGCATAAAAAAAACAACCGCGCGATGTACTGCCGTTGCAAAACCGGAAGCGTGTGAAACCATGATAAAAAAACCTCTATCGGTCTGGTTGATTGGTCCTGCATTCAAGCGAAT
>DYLE01000196.1 GCA_020722245.1 Desulfonema limicola | reverse complement strand
GTGAACTGATCCAGGCTCTTCACCAAAGGAGACCATGGATCATCCTTGGGCAGCAGAACAACCATTTTCCCTATTTTTTTGATAAAAACATCATCACCCGAAAACCGCAACTCTTTGGGCAGCCGGATGGCCTGGCTTCGGCCATTGATGAATATTTTAGCAGTTTGCATAACGCACCTCCCGTTTTTTTGATAGATATCAGAATATATATCAACAATACCCATGTCAAGTAATTCAATGGACATTAGAAACCCGCCTTTGGGACAACACTCCTCATCCCATTTTACATCTTAGATTCAAGAATCATCGATATGGCAAGAAGGAGGCGACAAAGAGGTAATGGATAATGGATACGAATTCGCTTTCGACGATCCGATGGATCGCATAAATCGAATTGGGCGTAAAGAGTGGACGTTGTTGATAATTTGTACATATTTTCAATGTATGCAGCCGCTGATTTTATGTAATTTGACAACAACGTCCCCTCTTTCTCCTTCAACTAATAATATGATATACGTCCCCTAATCCTCCAAAGAATTAATTTTCACAAATCAAAAACCAGCGGCAGCGCAAAAAGCCCTTGACTTTCCTTTTCCCGGGGGCCTACAAAACCTCCCGAAAAGAACGGAACAGGGTGAAACCCCCTGGCGGACCCGCCGCTGTGAATGGGGACGAAATCCTCACGCTGCCACCGCCGGAAACGGCCGGGAAGGCGAGGAGATTAGGATGATCCATGAGCCAGAAGACGTTTTTTCAACCTAATGCCGAATTCCTTTTGGACCTTCCGGCCTGATCTCGGGAATGGTCATTGGAAAGCCGATGTGTCGCGGAACAGCGCATCGCGATCGGTATTTTTTCTAGATGCGCCGCCCTTCCGCCGGACGCGATCCGCGATCATGACGGAAAGGACGGATACATCCGGAACCATGGCGGGTCCCGAACGCTTTGCGAAGCAATCGGGGCTTTTTTTTTGCCCGATGTTTCGCCCGCGGTCACGGGAGGCGGCGAACCGTCCCGGGGGAGCAACCCGAAGAAAAAGGAAAAGACTCTTTGCGAAAAAACCCCCTGACAGGATTTCTCGCGGCATTGCAGTTTCTCTCCGTGCTGCCCGTCAACGTCCGGTTTGCGACGGACGACATCGGCCGGTCCCTGGTCTGGTTTCCGGCGGCCGGGCTTGTCATCGGCATGTGCGCAGCCCTGGGCCATGGGTTGCTCCGGATGGCGGGAATGCCCCCTTTGGTTTGCGCCCTCGCCGGCGTTCTGCTGCTGGCCGGATGCTCGGGCTTCCTGCACCTGGATGGGGTCGCGGACACGGCGGACGGATTTTTCAGCGCCCGGGACCGGGATCGGATGCTCGCGATCATGCGGGACAGCCGCATCGGCGCCATGGGCGTCATGGGGATTTTCAGCATTCTGGCCCTCAAATGGGCCGCCCTGGCAAGTCTTCCGCCGGACCTCATCTGGCGGGCCCTGGTTCTCGCCCCCATCGCGGGCCGGGCCGGGCAGATCCTCACCCTGCATCACCTCCCCTATGCCCGACCCGAAGGCGGGCTGGCATCCCTGTTTCTGGCCTACCGTTCCCGGCAAACCATGATTACGGCGGCCGCCGCCGCCATCGGGGCCGCGGCCCTGCTCGCGGGCGAACGGGGCCTTCTGGCCCTGGGGATCGCCGCCCTCTTCGGATTTGCCTTCAACCTCTGGTGCCGCCGCAAAATCGGCGGCATGACCGGCGACACCCTGGGCGCCGTGAGCGAACTCACGGAAACCGTGTTGCTCTGCGCCCTGACCATGGGACGATCGCCTTCATGAAAACCGAAATTTTAAAAAAAATGCCCTGCCGCCTGGGGACCACGTCCTACATCATCCCGGCGGACATCCTGCCCAACCTCCGGTTTCTGGCGGACCGGGTGGATGACGTGGAGCTTGTCCTCTTTGAATCAGATGCCTATTCCAATCTCCCCGCGCGCGCCGATGTTTCGGAAATGGCCGCCATTGCCAGGGCAAACGCCCTTTCCTATACCGTCCACCTGCCCCTGGACGCCTGGCCGGGCTCCCGGGACGAGGAGGTCCGGCGAACTTCCCTGGAAAAATGGTTCCGGGTCATGGACCTCATGGCGCCCTTAAATCCTTTTGGGTGGATCGTGCATTTGAATGATCCGCCGGAAACCCAAGCGGACCTTCCCGCATGGCAGGATCAGTGCCGGAAATCCCTTGGGGAAATGGCCCGGCGCGTGGATCCCTCCCTTTTGTGCGTGGAAACCTTGAGTTATGATTATGCTTGGGCCTGGCCCATGGCGAAAGAGACAAAATGCGCCGTATGCCTGGATGTCGGCCACCTGGTGTTG
This sequence comes from Desulfonema limicola, assembly GCA_020722245.1. Classification (GTDB taxonomy): domain Bacteria; phylum Desulfobacterota; class Desulfobacteria; order Desulfobacterales; family Desulfosalsimonadaceae; genus DYLE01. The sequence continues at coordinate 2,074 of DYLE01000196.1, read as the reverse complement.
AACGCCTATGATGTGGAGGCTTATTGCCAGACATGGCTCCCCCATGCCCGGGTGTTGCATGTCCACGGGGTGGACCCGTCCGGCCGGGACCATGCGGCCCTGACCCATCTGGACAAAGGACTTCTCAAAAATTTGCTTGGAAAGTTGAAATCGGAAAACGCCGTGCCCCGGGTCATGACCCTGGAAATTTTCAGCCGGGAGGATCTGGAAGCCTCCATGGAAGTGCTGGAGGGCCTTTTGCCGTGAAAAACACCGTTACATTGATCACCGGCGGCGGCCGCAGCGGAAAAAGCCGGTACGCCTTGGAACTCACGGCCTCCCGCGGGTCCAAAGTCTTCATTGCCACGGCCGAGGACTTTGACGATGAAATGGCCGACCGCATCCACCGGCACCGGCGGGAGCGGGGCGACGCCTTTGCCACCATCGAAGAACCCCTCCGCCTGGCCGAAGCCCTGGCGCATGTTCCGCCAAAGACCGAGGTCGCGGTCATCGACTGCATCACCGTGTGGCTCGGTAATCTGATGCACCATCTCCATGTCGATAAAAACCATTGCGAACCCGTGGAGCAATTTCTTTCGGTGCTGGCGTCCCCGCCCTGCGATGTCGTCATCGTCACCAACGAGGTCGGCCTGGGGCTGATTCCCGGAGACGCCCTGTCCCGGGCTTACCGGGACCTGGCCGGCAGCGTGAACCAGAAACTTGCGGCCGCGGCGGATGCAGTATTTCTGATGGTCAGCGGAATCCCCCTTAAAATCAAATAAACACCTTGTTAGCGCACATAGAGGAGCATCCCATGAATCTTCTGAACCATACCATCCGACACATCACACCGCCAAATGCGGCCATGGAACAAGCCGCCCTGGACCGCCTCCGCAACCAGGCCCGGCCGGCCGGAAGCTTAGGCGTTCTGGAGGCCCTTTCCGCCCGCCTGGCCGGGATCGCGGGAACAATCGACGTCCGGCTAAAGCGTAAAATCATCATTACCTGCGCCGGGGACCACGGGGTGGCGGCGGAAGGCGTGAGCCTCTTTCCCCAGGAAGTTACGGCCCAGATGGTTTATAATTTCGTGAACGGCGGGGCATCCGTCTGCGTGCTGGCCCGGCACGCAGGCGCGGAAGTCCGGGTGGCCGACATCGGGGTGAATTTCGACTTTGCGCCGGACCTGCCGATTTTTCATCAAAAAATAAAAAAGGGCACCAACAATTTCACCAAAGGCCCGGCCATGACCCGCGAAGAGGCCGTGGCCAGCGTGGAAGCCGGCATCTCCATTGTGGAGGCGCTGGTTGCGGAAAACCGGCCGGACATGATCGGCACCGGGGATATGGGCATCGGCAACACCACGCCCTCCACGGCCATTATCGCTGTTTTTTCCGGGCTTCCCGTGGCGGAGCTGACCGGGCGGGGCACCGGGATCGACGACGCGGCCCTGCAAACCAAAATCCGGGTGATTGAAAAAGGCATGGCCGTCAATCAGCCGGACCCGGCGGATCCTTTGGACGTGCTGGCAAAAGTGGGGGGGCTTGAAATCGGGGCTCTGGCCGGACTTGTCCTCGGCGGGGCCAGGCATCGCATCCCGGTGGTGTGCGACGGGCTGATTTCCACGGCCGGGGCGCTCATTGCCTGCGAACTGGCGCCCGCAGCCAAGGCGTATGTGTTCGCCAGCCACCGGTCCCAGGAAATCGGGCACCGCTATATGCTGGAACGGCTGGGCCTGAAACCCCTTGTGGATCTGGATTTCCGCCTGGGAGAAGGAACCGGAGCGGCCGTGGCCATGGAACTTCTGGATGCGTCCACCCGGATTCTTGCGGAAATCAAAACCTTCGCGGAGGTGGGGATCAAAAACGCCAATGCGGGAAAGAGATGAGGGACGTATATCTGATTATAAGTTTTATTCCTTTGACAAGAATATGGCGCAACGCACCCGAAACATCTATTCTGGACTGACGCGGCGTAACGCATCTCTATCATGCGAAATGCCATCCGTCAACTAATAATATGATATACGTCCCTAAATTTCATCCCACTTTCGCCATGATTCTTCTTAATCCAGGGCTAAATGAAGTCCCCACAATAT
>DYLE01000195.1 GCA_020722245.1 Desulfonema limicola | reverse complement strand
TCCCTGAAGTTGAAGCTTCGGGAGCCGTAAGGGCAGGCGGCCATGCAGAACCGGCAGCCGATGCAGCGGTGAAAGTCCATCATCACGATTCCGTCCTCCCGCTGAAAGGTGGCCTGGGTGGGACAGGCCTGCACGCAGGGCGGGTTGGCGCATTGGTTGCAGAAAACCGGCAGGGGAAGCCCCCTTAACCGATCCATCAGGTATTCATCATCCTTTTCCGGAAACACATGGGCAAACTCTTCCGACCATATCCATTTGATTTCATGATTTTTGTTCTCATGATGGGGGATATTATGGATACGGTTGCAAGCGGCGATGATGTTTTCACAAATCTTTGAGGTCAGCTTTCGAGTGTCGACCACCATCCCCCACCGCTTGGCGGTGAGGGCCTGTTTCGTCGGTGAAAGCCCGGTTTTCGCTCCCTGCTCCAGGGCGGCTGCGCTTGTCTTTTCAGCCGCCAGATTCAGAACAGGCAGGGCGCTAAACCCCAGCGCCGAAACCCCCGCGAATTTTAAAAAGCGTCTTCGGCTGTTATCCATCACTTTTCCTCCTTCGGATAGGTATGGCAATCCCAGCAGTATGGATCAGACGAAACATAGTTGTGGCAGCGGTCACAGAACTCGGTCTTGTTTGAATGGCAGTCCATGCAGGTGTTGGACAGGCTGGCCATAAATTCCTTTCCGTTTTCATTGGTATAAACCCGTCCGCCCTCCCGAACCACCGTATCCCGCCAGGCATCCAGCAGCTTCATATGCTCGGTCCGCATAAATTGCGTATCCGCCACGCAGGTTTTGGCCGCCTTGGCCTTGTCGGTCAGCTTCGGCTCCGGCACCGAGGATGCGGCGCCGTGGTTATACCAGAACGGAAAGGTAAACACCGCGAAAAAAATAATCAGGCCGGCGATGATCTTTCCCCTATCATTCATCGGTATCTTCCTCCTCCTCTTTCAAGGGTTCACCCCGCAGGTCCACGGTCCGCTCCTTTTCCCCATCCATGACCAGGGCGTTTGCGACCAGCTCATGAACCCCGGTGACCCCGACCTCGGGCACCCAGTATTGCATCAGCGGCGGCAGGGCCGCTCGGTCAATGGCGCAGATGCAGGCCAGCATGTTTACCCCGTACTTGTCGTGAACATACCTGACGGCGTTGGCCCTGGGCAGGCCGCCGCGCATCCGCAGGTCCATGATCTCTTCCGTGTTTAAGCCGGCGCCGCTCCCGCAGCAGAAGGTCTGCTCGCGAATGGTGCCCTCCGGCATTTCATAGAAATGGTTGCAGACATTCTTGATCACATACCGGGGCTCCTCCAGCAGGCCCATGGCCCGGGACGGGTTGCAGGAGTCATGGAAGGTGACCTTAAACTTGTCGTTTCTGCTGGGATCCAGCTTCAGCTTGCCGTGTTTGATCAGGTCGGAGGTGAACTCCGTAATATGAATCATCTTGGTGGATGCGGCGTTCTCAAACCGGGTGCCGGTGATCGGGGAAACCGGAACCTCCAGAAAATCCGCAGGTCCGTTCATGGTGTCCATGTACTGGTTGATCACCCGCCACATGTGGCCGCATTCCCCCCCGAGGATCCATTTCACCCCGAGCCGCTTGGCCTCCATGTACATCTTGGAGTTGAGCCGTTTCACCGCTTCCGCGGAGGTGAACAGTCCGAAGTTGCCGCCCTCGGAGGCATAGGTGCTCATGGTGTAGTCGAGCCCGATATGCTCAAAAAGCATCAAATACCCCATCATGGTATAGGTGCCGGGATCGGCGAAATAATCCCCGGACGGCGTGATAAAAAGGACCTCCGCGCCTTTGCGGTTAAATTGGGGGGTGATACGAACCCCCGTGAGTTCCTCGATATCGTCGCAGAAAAACTCGATCATTTCTTTTAAGGCATGGGGCTGAATCCCCAGGTGGTTGCCGGTCCGAAAGCAGTTGGCCACCGGCTCGAGCACCCAGTTGATGTTCAACCCCAGAAGGGAGAGCAGCTCCCGTCCCATCATGGTGATCTCCGCCGTGTCGATCCCATAGGGGCAGAAGACCGAACACCGCCGGCATTCCGAACACTGATAAAAATAGGAAAACCACTCTTTGATCACCGCCGGGGTCAGCTTCCGCGCGCCGGCAATGGAGCCCAGGATTTTTCCGGCCGTGGTGAAATCCTTCCGGTAAACCGAGCGGAGCAGTTCGGCCCGCAGCACCGGCATGTTCTTGGGATCGCCGCCGCCGATAAAAAAATGGCACTTATCCGCGCACGCCCCGCACCGGACGCAGATGTCCATGAACACCTTTAAAGACCGGTATTTCTCCAGCCGTTCCTTAAATCCGTTATGGATGATCTCCTCCCAGTTGTCCGGAAGCTGCCAGTCCTCGTCCGTGGGAGACCATTCCCCCTTGTTGGTGGGAAAGTCCAAGTACTCCAGGTTTTTGCGTTTTGTCGGGTAGCAGTACTTTCCTTCCGAAAAATCCGGAGGCACATCCTCCCATTTTTTCTTGGGGATGCTGTAATCAATGCTCTTGAAAAGCTCTTGGGGTTTGGGAATTTTCGCCATGTTTACTCCTTTTCCACAGGCAGTCCCGCCTCGATCATTTTTTCCCTGAACTCGTCCTCATACTCCTCATAGGTATGGACCTTGACCGGATGGTTCCAGGGGTTGATGTGTCGAATCCGCCGGTTGTTGTTGGCAAGGTTCCGGGTGGGGCTTAAGAATACGCCCCCCATGTGCATCAGCTTGGAAAATGGAATATAGGCCAGCAGGATGCTGACAAAAAACAGATGCACGTAAAACAGCCCGGATATGCCGCCTTCGGGAATCGCCGGATGAAAGGTGGCCAGGCCCATGGTCAGTTCCTTGACTTTTAGCACATCCACCTTGGTGAAATACCGCATCATGATTCCGGTGATCGCAATACCGATGATCAACAGAAGCGGAAAGTAATCCGCGGCAAGGGAAATATAGTTTATTCTGGGGATCAGCACCCTTCGCAGCAGAAGCAGGGTGGCACCCAGAAGCAGGGTCACCCCTGAGATGTACAGAATGGGAAGCCCGACCTGCAGAACCCCGTCCGCTTTTTCAAGCAGGGTGATGACCCAAGGCACCGGCTCAAGAAAAAACCGAAGGTGCCGAATCACCACGATTAAAAAGGAGTAATGAAACATCAGGGCAAACAGCCAGAGCCATATCACCCACTTGTAGGACAGCCGTTCCCCCCGGATTTCCACCCGGGTATTCCTGAACAGGGATCGAAACAGCAAAATTTCAAAAAACATGCGGACAATCACGCCGAGGGTGGTGGCGGGGTTGTCGATCCGGTTAGGCGTAAACCAGGGCAGGGATTTCTGCTGGCCGCAGGTGGTGGGAATGCGGAAGGGGACCGCTGATTTGGCCCAGTCCATCACCCGGTAAACAAACCCGGCGATAAATATGGTCAGCCCCAGATAGGGAATCAAAATCCCAAACAGCCATTGAAGACCGGCCGCCTCAACGCCCGCATAGGCGATCAGGCCCAGTACGATAACCGCCAGCAGGGAATATAAATAACCAACATTCATGAACAATCACCTCTTTCTACTGGTTTGTGCTTTTTTACCCAAATCGGGAGGTAGCTTGCGATACTCACGCATTCCGCATTTCCGCGCTGAAATCCGGCAGTTCGCTGATCAGGCCTTTTTTGATCAGCAGCTGCTTTACGCTTTCTTTGGCCTGATTGATCCGCAGCAGATACACCTTCTGCCGGCATTTCATATAGCTGTCAAACGCCATCAGCATCAGGTTGTCGGTGTTGGATTCAATAATCGCCAGGTACTGGTCAATCCCTTTTTCCCCGCGCCGTTCGGCCAGGGACTCCCGAATAATCGGTTTGATCTCCAAAAAAAAGGAAAGGGCGCCAGCGGCCGAGAACTCCTGAACCGCCCGGATTCGAACAATCGGCTCCAACGCCTCCTGCAGCGCCTTTGAATCCATCTTTTTTTTGATGACCTCGGCGCAGACAAGCCCGATGCTTCGCTTCAGGGTGTTCCCCACCGGGTTTGTAAACGGATCCTTGTTGGATTTGAAAAATTTGGCGGAATCCGCCGGATAGGTGTCCATGGCCCGGTTAAACCACCGCTCCGACAGATCCCGCTGCCTTTCTTTCAGGTACGCCTCATGATCGATGCCAAACATACGCCACCTGTTTATTTACAAAAACTACGACATGCTACATAATAAAAAAATAATTCAATAATCAAATAAAAAAACCAATGTCAAGCCTAATTTTAACCCATTGTTAATGCAATAGGATTATGTCCCCCTGATAAATACGGGGACGTATATCATATTATCAGTTGACGGCTGGCATCACGCATGATAGGTATGCGTCATGCCGCGTCAATCAAGAATAGATGCTCCGGGTGCGGTGTACCATATTATCGCCAGAGGAATCGAACGGAAAACGATATTTGATGATGATCG
>DYLE01000194.1 GCA_020722245.1 Desulfonema limicola | reverse complement strand
TGCTCCTCACTCAGGTCTATGCCATGAAGAAATTCCATGGCTTCGCCCATCCTCTGTTTATGAGGCCCGCCTCCTGCCATCTCGCCTTCCCCATGCCCGGCCCAGGAAAGGCCGGCTACCGCCATCAGCATCACCCCGGTCAAAACCGCCACACCTGTTTTTCTCATCTCAAACCTCCTGTAGCAAAAAAAATTAAATGTTTAATCTGGGACTGTTCTATGTGTCGCACACGACCCATGAAAGGTTACAGAGATTTAAAAAAAAATTAAAATAAGACCTCTTTGGGTGCTAAAAAGCTGTTTATCCCGCCTTGCGGTATTTTTGCAGTAAGCAACTTACTGGTTTACTCTATCATTTCACCATAGAAAGGAAAGGCGGAAGGTCGAAGACTGAAGGCTGAAGGTGAAAAACTGGCGTTTTTCTCTGTATGCTTTGTGCTCTTTGTGGTTAATTTGTTCATTCTTCAAACCGGAAAATCTAAGTTCCTTGGAAGCACAGCAGTTTTTCCACACCCTGCTATTTCAACCCGATTTCCCAGTTCCATAGCCCCGGTCTTTCCTTTAAAGCGATCCCTTTTGGAACAGGCTCCATAAGATGAACCAGGATCCGGTATCCAAAGCCCTTCAAGGCTTCCTGTTTTTGAGTCAAATCAATCCGCCAGTTGGGAAACACCCACACATTCGCGTCGTAGCGGCTGGCCCATGCCTGCTCCCCCTTCGGGCTGGCAAAGATCGTCTCAAGGGTCAGCTCCTCGGAAACGGTTCGGGAAACACACAGCGGCCAGTGGCCGGACACAACAACCCCCAGAGGGAGGGGGCTTTGGGCCGCCAGGTCTTCATACTCCGGACCGCCCAGCTCCGGGCTGACAATCACCCCGGTAAACCCCATATCTGCCAAACAGCCGATGGAAAGGGTATTGGCGATATTGCAAAAGGGGCCGGCCCACAGATTAAATTTTCTGCTTTCCGTAAAAAATACGATCTGCCAGGGCGCATTCAATACAAAATTTCTGCATCCCTGCCGGATGACCTGCTGAATCAAAAATTTCCAGGCTTCCTGCTCGTCCGGCCAGATCACCGGCGGCAGCCAGGCCCAGAACCGGGTCGCATCTTCTGTTTTAAAATCAGGCATGCCGGGCGAAAGCCAGATCCCGAACTGATCTTTATAACCTCGGTTGAATCTATTCCAGGACCTCGCCACCTTCATCTCGCCAAACAGGTATCGGTTTGATTTTTTTTTCGGCAGGGTCGCTGTAAATTCAGATGGGTCTGCTTCAGAATGCGGGTATTTTCCAAGTTTTTCCTCAAGCCGGCGAATCTGTTTTGCAAGCGCCTCCTCCCGCCGATCAATTAAAAAGACCGGGGTGCCGTTTTTGGGCTTCACGCGGCCACCCGGTCCTACATACAGCCTGCCCCTTGGCGGAACATATCGACCCACCCGCAAAACGGCATGCCAGGGATCGTCCTCATACCCGATCCTGAGGATGTCCTGGGAGTAGAGCGCCTCGCGGGGAACAAGGTAGGACCTTGAGCGCTCCCCTTTTACCGTTCCGATGAGCATCCCCGACCCGGTCTGCTGTTTAAGGTCCACCGGATTACGGGGCCTCTGGGAAAGGATGTTGTAATGGGTGCCTGAGCGGCCCAGGGCATATTCCAGAAAAGAAAGCGCTTTTTTTTTCATTGCCGGGTCGTCGGAATGATCCCTCAGCAGGCGATAGGCGAGGACCGTATAATACACATAATGAGGGCCTTTTTTCCGTCCCTCGATCTTTAAGCAGGAAACCTGGGGAATATTGACCAGCAGCCTGGTCAGCACATCAAACCAGAGGTCCTGGCAGGAGAAATACCGGGCGGTTTTACCGCCCTGATCATAGGCCCGGCGGCAGGGCTGTACGCAGCGTCCCCGAAGACCGCTTTTCCCGCCCAGAAAACTGCTCCAGTAGCACCTGCCGGATACTCCGTAGCACAACGCGCCGTGGACAAAAACCTCCAGGGATAATCCCTTCGGACATTGCCCGGCCATCTGTTTGATCTCGTCGATGCTCAGCTCCCGGGGAAGCACCACCCGTTTGACCTCCGGAAACCGGGCAACCAGCCCCAGCGCCCGGGGAAAGCTGATGTTGGAAAGGGTGGACAGATGGATCTCGCCGGTAAATCCGGCCTGACGGGCAAGGGGAATCATTGCCAGGTCCTGAATGATCAGGGCGTCCGGCCCAACCCGGCGGGCCAGACGGTCGATGAGCTTTCCCACGGAATCCAGCTCGCTTGACTGGATGAGGCTGTTTAAGGCCACATGCACCGCCGCTCCCTGTTCATGGGCCAGGCCGGTGAGTTGTGCCAGCTCGGAAATGGTGAAGTTCTCCGCCGCCATGCGTGCGGAAAAATTTTTAAGCCCGGCGTATACGGCATCCGCACCGGCGGCCAGAGCGGCCAAAAAAGCCTCCTTTCCTCCGGCCGGCGCCAGAATGGCCGGAGGCCGCGGCCGGTTTTGCGCGCCTGGGTTTACCGCGTAATCCGCCACTTTCTTCCCTTGAATATAAAATAAAATGTCATTTGCCCCTTGCTTGACCGTAAAGATGATGTTATAATTTTAAATTCTTAAAATCAATGCCAATTTTATTGGAATGAAGGAGAAATAAGGGTATGAAGATTGCGGTGAGCGGCAAGGGAGGGGTGGGCAAAACCACGTTTGCGGCCTTGCTGATTCGGGCGTTTAATGAACAAGGAAAGCATGTGCTGGCCATCGACGCGGATCCGGACGCCAACCTGGCGGCGGCCGTGGGGATCCCCGATGCCAAATCCATCGTCCCGATTTCGGATATGAAAAGCCTGATCTATGAACGGACCGAGGTGATGCCCGGAAGCATCGGCGGTTTTTTCAAGCTCAACCCCAAGGTGGATGACCTGCCGGAGGCCCTGTCCGCCAGGCTGGAAAACATCAAGCTGATGCGTCTGGGCGGGGTGAAAAAGGGCGGTTCCGGCTGCATCTGCCCGGAAAGCGCCCTGCTTCGGGCGCTGATCACCCATATCGTTCTGTCCAGAAACGAGGTGGTGGTCATGGACATGGAGGCGGGTATCGAGCACCTGGGCCGGGCCACGGCCGGCGCCGTGGACAGGCTGATCGTGGTCGTGGAGCCGGGACAGCGGAGCATCGACACCGCGAGACACATCCGGAAACTGGCCTCTGAAATCGGCTTAAAAACCATCGCCCTGGTGGGCAATAAGATTCGCGGCGAAAAAGACAAGGCGTTCTTGGAGAAAAACCTTTCGGATTTTCAATTCCTGGGGTTTATCCCCTATGACGACGCCCTGGTGGAGGCGGATTTAAACGGCGTCTCCCCCTATACCGTGACCACCGAGGCAAAAACCATTGTTTATGACATGATCAGCAGGATTTGATGGCGGATCATCACCGCACACACCAAAGGATCCATCCCCGGCGCAGGAAACCACCTGCCGCTCATCTGAAACCCGGCGCGGATGCAAGGCTGAAAAGGGTATTCGCCGGCATCGGGGTTCCCGAAAAAAAGCCGTTTCAACCGGACCGGTTTCAGGTGGAGGCGGTGGCGGCGATCGAAAGGGCGGATTGCCTGGTCACAGCCCCCACGGGCTCCGGAAAAACCTGGATCGCCGAGCAGGCCATTCGAAATGTTCGCTCAAGGGGGGGCAAGGCATGGTACGCCTCTCCGCTCAAGGCCCTCACCAACGCCAAGTACGAGGAGTTTTCCCGGATTTTCGGCCCGGAAAACCTCGGAATCCTCACCGGCGACCGGAAGGAGAATTCAGAGGCGCCGATCATCGTGGGCACCACGGAGATCCTGCGCAACCAGCTCTATGACGCGATGCATCAGGGTGAAGACCTGGATACGGACCTGGTGATTCTGGATGAGGCGCATTTTTTAGGGGATCCGGAGCGGGGGGTGGTCTGGGAGGAGATCATGATCTACCTCCCTTCCCGAATCCCTCTGCTTCTGCTTTCGGCCACCGTGGGAAACGCCCGCCGGATAGCGGATTGGCTAGCCTCGATTCGGGGAAAGCCCTGCGCGGTGATCGAGGAAACCAGCCGGCCCGTTCCCCTTTTTCCGATGTTTCTTCATCCAACAGGCACCCTCTTCCCCTTGCTGGCCGGGCCGTATGCTAAACAGACCAGACCCCGGCTCTACCCCAAGGTCATCAAATATTTAAACGCCAGACAATCTTCTGGGGTGCGCTATTCCCGGGGGGTCCCTCCCATGGGGGAAATCCTTTGCGTGCTTAAAAAATACCGGCTTCTTCCGGCGATCTTTTTCTTAAAATCCCGCGCGGACTGCGACAATGCGATTAAACTCTGCGCCACAACCTGGCAGAGTGACGATGGGGAAAGACAGGAGCTGCGGCGTCTTCGGATTAAAGAACTTGTCACCCGTTCCCCCCATATCGCCGGGCACAAACAGATGCATCACTTAAA
>DYLE01000193.1 GCA_020722245.1 Desulfonema limicola | reverse complement strand
GGTTTGGCTCCTGGGCGATGCTGATGGTCGCAACCGCGGTCAACATTGCCAAACCAATTAAAGCCGATGTTTGGGCGATGCGTTTCATGGAGACCTCCTTTGCCCGGTCACGGGCTTGACGGTTTAAGGATGTTCTTGTTTATTTATCTTTTTGGTTCATATACTGATCCCAGTCCATCAACAGGTTTGCCTTTTTTTGAGTGTTGCATTCTTTACAGCAGGGCACCAGGTTGCTTTTTATGCTTTTCCCCCCCCTGGAAAGGGGTACGATATGATCCATGGTCAGCTCCCTTGCGGGAAATTTTCTTCCGCAGTAGTAGCAGATCCCCTTGGCACAGCGGCGCTTCCACCACGGAGAGGCCTTAAGCGCTCGAGCCTTTTCCTTTTCCCGCCGAATCTCGGATTCATCCGGAACAGATGAAAAGGCGGTCATCGCGTCCTTGTTGAATTGAGCCATTTTTTGATTTCCGCGTTTAAAAGCCGGTAAAACCGGTTTGATCCGCCCAGGCCCGATCTTCCAAAGAAATAGTTGATTTCCAGAAAAAACGGGTGGCTGGTTTTGGCCGAATCGGGAAAAATCAGGTCAAACCCAGCCAGGTTGATTCCGGTTTTTCGGCAGAAGGACTTCACCATATCCCGACCTTTTTCCTGAAGACCCGGGGCCATGCGTTTGTTTACCTTTGCCCCTTTGGACACCCCTGTGATAAACTGAAAGAGATCGGCCTGAACCCGCCAGTAGGAAATGAGCGTCTCGCCAATCACCACCACCCGAAGCGACCGGTTGCCGCAGGGGATATACTCCTGGATCAAAAATCCGCGCTGGCCGGTCTGCTCATAGGTTTTGGTCCGATAAACGGCGTTTGAAAATTGCTCCGGGGTCTCGATCAATAAGACATTATCACCCTCGCCGCCCCAGTCAAACTTAAAAACAAAGGGAAAGTCAAAGCCGGCCAAGGGGTGAGCTGGGTCTTGGCGGACCTTTAACTTTTCAAGACAGGAAAAAATGCGGGTTTTTGGAAAAAGGGCGTTTTTATTTTTAAACAGCTTGGCCTGGCCGATTTTGCCCACATACCGGAACCGGGCGTCATAGTCGGGAAATACCCGGGGGCAGTTTTTTTTCGCCATCTCATAGAGGCTTTGCCGGCAGCCCTGGGGCAGGATGACCGCATCGGCCTTTTGGATTGCGGCAAGGTCTGACTGATTCGGGTCCCGGCCAGCACAGAGAATGTTTTTATCTGCGGGCACGCAGGGATGAAACGAGAGGATCATCAGTAGCCCAGCCTTCGCATGGCCTGTGCGTCCCGGCTCCAGTTTTTTTCAACCCGGACAAAGAGTTTTAAATAAACCCTGGCTCCGAGCATCCGCCCGATGTCCTTGCGGGCCGCCTCACCGATGGCGCCCAGCATTTTTCCTTGCCTGCCGATGATAATCCCCTTCTGGGAATCCCGCTCCACATGGATCGTGGCATGGATCATCACCTGGTCTTTTTCAGCATCCTCCTTAAACGAGTCGATGGTTACCGCCGTGGAATACGGCACCTCCCGGCCGGTCAGATGAAACACCTTTTCACGGATCATCTCGGAGGCGAGAAACCGCTCGGGCATGTCGGTGACCATATCCTTGGGGAAATACGGCGGGCCGTCAGGCAACAGCTTCTCCATGGCGGCAATCAGATCCTCCACCTGGGTTCCTTCTGTGGCGGATATGGGAACGATCGCTTCAAAGCAGTAGGCTCTTGACCAGTCATCGATGGATTTGAGCAGCGCCGGTTTTTTGACCCGATCGATTTTATTTAAGGCAAGTATCACCGGCGCATGCTTTTTTTGACGAAGCAGGGATAAAATCAGCTGCTCGGACTCCGGGTCCGGATGCGATGCATCCGCCACCATCAGCAGCAGATCCACGTCGTTCATGGCGGCGAGCGCCACCGCGACGATCTGCTGATTAAACGGCTTGTTGCTTTTATGAATCCCCGGGGTGTCTAAAAAAACGATCTGGAAACCGGGCCGGTGAAGCACCCCGGCGATCCGGTTTCTCGTGGTCTGGGGTTTTTCCGAGGTGATGGAGATTTTTTCCCCGAGGATGCGGTTTAGAAGCGTGGATTTGCCCACGTTGGGCGGCCCGGAAATGGCGGCAAACCCGGATTTAAACCCAGACTGTTCGACTCTCGCCACGGCTTATTCCTTAATACGCGGCGCAGACGCAGCACCGCTTTCCGGTTTTCCTTCCCCAGGCCCGATGAGACGGCAAACCGCGTCCCAGACCGCGTCTTTTCCCTGCCGCGTTTTTGCTGAAAAGCAGATCAGGCTATCGGCATTTGCGGAAAGCGCAACAGCGATCTCCCGGCGTCGGTTTTTCTGCGCGGTTTTGGAAAACTTGTCCGCCTTGGTCAGCACCGGCACCACGGGAATGTGATGAATACCCATCCAGTGCATCAGATCGTTTTCGTCCGGGCCTGGGGTGCGCCGGATATCTAAAATCAGCACCACCCCTTTTAAGGTCGTCCGGGTGGAAAGGTAGGTTTCAATCATCGGGCCCCAGGTTTTTTGAACCCGCTCCGGAACCCTTGCATAGCCGTATCCCGGCAGGTCCACAAAGACTATTTGGTTGTTGATGCTGAAAAAATTAAGAAGCCGGGTCCGACCGGGGGTGGCGCTTGTTTTGACCAGTCTTTTTCGGTTAACCAGGGTATTGATCAAAGAGGACTTACCCACATTGGACCTGCCGGCAAAGGCCACCTCCGGAAGCCCCTCTGGGGGATAATGCGCCGGGTTTACTGCGCTTTTGATAAATTCAGCCGACCTGATGATCAATGCCCTGTCACACCACCTTGTTTAACGGGTATTCGATGATTCCCTCGGCGCCGTGTGCAAGAAGCACCGGGATAAGCTCCCTCACCGTGTCGGCGCTGACCACGGTTTCCACCGAAAACCAGCTGGACTGATAAAGGGAGGCCACGGTGGGGGCGTTTAAACTGGGCAGAAGGGATACGATCTCGGCCAGCCGGGAATCTGGAACATTCATCTTCAGGCCGACCATTCTCCCGGCCAAAAGCGCCCCTTTCAAAAGCAACGCAATCTGTTCGATTTTTTTCCGCTTTTGGGGATCCTTCCAGGCCTTGTGGTTGGCGATGAGCTGGGTGTTGGTCTGCATCATCTCATGGATGATGCGAAGCCCATGCGTCTTGATCGTGGATTCGGTTTCGGTGATCTCGACAATGGCGTCCGCCAGGTTTGAGACCACCTTGGCCTCGGTGGCGCCCCATGAAAAAGAGACCTCGACATCGATCCCCCTTTCAGCAAAGTAGCGTTTCGTGTATTTCACCAGTTCCGTGGATATTCTTTTGCCACGAAGGTCTTCTATGGTTTTTGCCGGAGAATCATACCCCACGGCCACCACCCAGCGGGCCGGCCGGGCGCTGACCTTGGAATAGACCAAATCGGAGACCACATGAATGTCCGAGTCGTTTTCCGCAATCCAGTCCTTGCCGGTCAGCCCGGCGTCCAGGGTGCCGTTTTCCACGAAGATCGACATCTCCTGGGCCCGGCACAGGGCGCAGGAAATCGTCTCGTCATTGATCTCGGGAAAATAGCTTCTTCCGCTGATATTGATCTTCCATCCCGAACGCCTAAACAGCTCGATGGTGGCATCCTGAAGGCTCCCCTTGGGAATGCCGAGTTTTAAGGGTTCATTCATTTTTTATACACCTCTTTCGGATCAAAAATTCGTTTTCCCACAGTTTTCAAATCACCGTTTTCCAGCTTTCGGTAAAAGCAGCTGCGGTATCCCATATGGCAGGCGGCGCCGCCGACCTGCTCGACCTTGAGCAGGATGGTGTCGTTATCGCAGTCGATTCGTATTTCCTTGACCCGCTGAACATGCCCCGAGGTGTTTCCCTTGACCCACAGGGTTTTTCGCGTGCGGCTGTAATAGGTGGCCTTTCCGGTTTTCAGGGTGGCCTCCCAGGCTTCCTTGTTCATGAAGGCAAGCATCAGCACCTCGCCGGTCTTCTCATCCTGAACAACCGCCGGAGCCAGGCCGCCCATCTTGTCAAAATCAATCTCAATCATGGATGGTTTTTTGCGTGTGGCATCAAAAAATTTATATTTTCTCAATCTAGAGGATAAACAAAACAACCCCAGAGAGCAAAAAGGACACAGAGAAAAAAGTCATTGTTTTCTCTGTGCGCTCGGTGATAAAAATTTTTTAATGTACCCGATATATTACTATATTATTTCTGCAAAAATACTGTAAAACGGTTTAACCTGCTCATTCCCCGCAAGCGCCCAGATCCCGCGCCCGGCCTTCCTGGATTGGTTTATCTTGTAATATATGATGAATCAATATTTTTTAAATACTCTGGTTGCGTTTTACGCTTCAAGCGGATTCATTCCCCCAATCCGCGATGGGCTGGCATCTTTGGTGAAAAACAATTGAAAAACCTTGT
>DYLE01000006.1 GCA_020722245.1 Desulfonema limicola | reverse complement strand
CATCATCATGGTCAAGCCCGCCCTGCCCTACCTGGACATCATCTGCCGGGTCAGAGATGAGATTGATCTGCCGCTCGCCGCCTACAACGTGAGCGGCGAATACGCCATGATCAAGGCCGCTGAAAAAATGGGATGGATCAACGGCCAGGAGGCCATGATGGAAACCCTGACCGCCATCAAACGGGCCGGAGCTGATCTCATCCTGACCTATTTTGCCATGGATGCGGCCAAACAGTTGACCGCATAAATCTATTCATTTTGAAAGGACAGGCACGCACCGGTGAGTGAGACAACCGATTTAAAAGCAGCTCCTGCGCCGCACGCCGATAGGGGGCTCGACAACTCCGTTCTCCGTCTGGTCGCATGGGAGACCACCCGGAACTGCAATTTGAGCTGCATTCACTGCCGGGCCGCCGCCACCAGCGGACCTTACACGGGCGAGCTGAACACCCCCGCCTGCCTGACCCTTGTGGATCAGATCGCCGAAGCGGGAAAACCCATCGTGATCCTGACCGGAGGTGAACCCCTGCTGAGACCCGACATCTTTGATATCGCTGCATACGGCACCCAAAAGGGCTTAAAAATGGTCATGGCCCCCAACGGCACCCTGATCACCGAGGCTGCGGCAAAAAAAATGGCGGACGCCGGCATCAGCAGAATCAGCATCAGCGTGGATGGAGCGACCAAAGAGCGACATGATCGCTTCCGGGGGGTTGAAGGGGCCTTTGACGGCGCCATGCGCGGCATTCACATCGCCAAAGCCGCGGGGATTGAATTTCAAATCAACACCACCATCACCAAGCTGAATCATGATCAGATGCCGGGGATTCTCAAGCTCGCCGAAGACCTGGGGGCCGCGGCCCTGCATATTTTCCTTCTGGTCCCCACAGGCCGGGGCAAATATCTGATCGACCAGGAAATCACAGCGGACGAGTATGAAGCCGCTCTAAACTGGTTTTACGACCAGCGGAAAAAAACAAGCCTTCAACTGAAAGCCACCTGCGCGCCGCATTACTATCGAATCCTTCGACAGCGGGCAAGGCAGGAAGGCGAATCCGTCACCTTTAAAACCCACGGTCTTGACGCCGTGACCCGAGGCTGCCTTGCGGGTACAGGCTTCTGCTTTATCTCGCATACCGGCATTGTTCAGCCCTGCGGGTTTCTGGACTTAAACTGCGGGGATGTTACCAAAGAATCCTTTGCCAAGATCTGGCAAAATTCAAAAATTTTTCGCTCCCTGCGGGACTATCACAACCTCAAAGGCAAATGCGGAATATGCGAGTTTAAGGCGGTCTGCGGCGGCTGCCGGGCGCGGGCCTATGAGGCCACCGGGGATTACCTGGCGGAAGAACCCCTCTGCATCTATCAGCCGGCACGGAAATAAACAGGGGTGCGCCGTGGAGGTCAAACCGATCTACCTGCCGCAAATGGCGAACTTCTGCTATATGGCCGGGGATGAAGCCACCCGCCGCTGCGCCGTCATTGATCCTGCGTTTGAACCGCAGAAAATCCTCAATACGATAAAGGCAAGCGGATATATTATCACCCATGTCATCAACACCCACGGACACGCGGATCACACCTCCGGAAACTCCGGCATCATAGAAGCCACAGGCGCACAGCTCTGCATTCACCGATTGGACGCTGATCAGGTCAGCCGTTTTCTGACCCGATCGCTTTCCCGGCTCATGGGCGGCAAGGGCTCACCCCGGGCAAGCCATCAGCTGGAGGACAACGATATCATTCATATCGGCAACACCGAACTGCGGGTTATTCATACCCCGGGCCACACCCCGGGCTCTATCTGCCTTTATGCCCAAGGCCACCTGTTTACCGGCGACACCCTTTTTGTGGGGGCCGTGGGCAGAACCGATCTGCCGGGCGGCTCCGCCAGGCAGCTTTTAAAATCCATTCATGAAAAGCTTTTTATCCTGCCGGACGATACCCGGGTATGGCCCGGCCATGATTACGGGGAAACCCCTTTTTCCACCATCGGAATTGAAAAACAGACCAACCCCTTTACCAGGCAGCATATTCGGTGAACCCCATGAGCTATGATCCAGACCGGTTTTCAATCACCCAAATCGCCGGCCAGCGGCTTATGGCCGGGTTTGACGGAACTTATCTAAACAACGATCTTAAAAATCTGATTCAGGCTTTAGGTGTTGGCGGGGTGATCCTTTTTTCGCAAAACATCGTGGATGCCAAACAACTCAAAAACCTTTGCGCCTCCATTCAGGAGTTTGCCGCCTCCTGCAACCGGCCGCCGCTTTTTATCGCCATTGATCAGGAGGGGGGGGTGGTCACGCGCCTAAAAGCCCCAAATTTCCAAGAATTTCCCGGGACCCCGGACATTCTCACCGAATCCGAGGCCGCACAAATTTCCACTGAAACCGCGGATCAGTTAAAACATCTGGGCATCAACATGAACATGGCGCCGGTTCTGGATGTGGCCCCTTCGGGAATAAAAAGCATTATGGAAAAACGCGTGTTCGGGCATGACCCGAAGCATGTGGCCAAACTGGGAGCGGTTTACATTCAAAAAATGCAGAAACAAAAAATCATTTCCGTGGCCAAGCACTTTCCCGGAATCGGCCGGACCACCACAGACTCCCATATCGAGATGCCGGGCATGGATGTTGCCGAAAAGGATCTGGCATCCTTTGACCTGATCCCTTTTTATGCCGCCATTGATGCGGGCGTCTCCGGCATCATGCTCTCCCATATCCGCTACACCCGGATCGATCCGCTCTGGCCGGCCAGCCTTTCCCCTCAAGTGTCGGCACGGATGCTTCGAAACCGCATGGGTTTTGACGGGGTGATCATCACGGACGACCTGGATATGGGCGCGATCAAAAACCACTATGATATTCAAACCGCCATTCATCAGATACTGAGGGCGGATGCGGATATCGCCCTGATCTGTCACAAGGGTCCGAATATCGAAACCGCATGGGAGCAAATGATTAAAGAATTTTCTGATGATAAAAAATTGAAAGACAGGGCCGATGCTTCTGTTAAACGAATCATGGCCCTTAAGAAAAAATATATTCAGGTTTAACCGCGCTGAAGGTTACGACGTAAACCCGTCGATCCGGTTCATACGCCGCCAGTAAAGCGCATAAGGGCTCAGCATGGCATAATCAAACGGCAGGTCCTTGTATTTTTGATACAACTCCTCTTCCCAGTCTGCGGCCAGGCGGTCGGCCGCTTGAAGCCGGGATGCGTCCACATCAGGCCCGGATTTCTCAAAAAGGTCCAAAATATTTTTTTCCGTCTCGACTATAGACCGTTTCACCTGGTCCCGCGCCTCTTTGTTAAAGATCAGCCGGCGATGAATTTCTTCGTGCCGCCGCCATAATGATCCAACAACGGTCTTTTCATCCGGGTTGAGCACGCTGAAACGGATGTCTGGGTCAAACGCTGCGGGTTTAAACACCGAAAGGCAGGGGGCGGACGTACCTGTGAAAAAATGGGACGGATTCTTGGGGACCAGCCGCGACACCATGGACCCGCAGGTCTGGCTTCTTCGTATAGGCCCCCCGGCGTGCATGCAGATATCCCGGTTTGTCCCTTCGGCCGGTGCATACGGTTCTTTGAAATGGCTTCGCAGGGCGTTCATCATTTTGCCCAGATGCATCGGACCGCCGTTTGCCATCCCTTTAAGAAGGCTGCTGCTTAACCCCAGTCGATAGCGGGATGCGGCAAAGAAAGGGATAAACCGGGTATCAAACGTCTTTTTAAAATTGAGCCGTCCCTGTCCTGAAAACAGCCCTCTTTGCTTTGCAAAATCCTCAAGGCCATTGGACGTGAGGTCATAGTCCTCGCCGATGGTCAGGCAGTTTGAGATACAAGAAGCGGATGTGACCGCCTTGGCCGCCCAGTGCCGGCCGGCGGTTTCCAGGACCCAGGCCTGGCCTGAATCCGCGATGATAAAACTGTTGTCGTAGCGCAACCGCCTGTCCCGGTACCCGCATATTCCGCCCTGGCCGTAGGTTTCAAGCATCTCAATAATGACATGCAGGCTATGCTCGGCGGTATCCCCCCGTTCAAGCCCGAGGCGAAGCAGGTCCATGCCGATCAGTCCCGGTGTCTTTTCCATGACCCGGGTAAACACCGCCTCATTGCCGATCACCACGCCCCGGTCATTTACACCCATTTCCGCGCCCCAGATCCAGAACGGCTTGCTTAAAATCACCCCATGCCGGTTGGCGGTCTGATCCACCTCGATATAGGTGGTCTTCAGCCTGGCCCGCCGGTCGTTTGCAACCGCCGGAATACGGACAACGAGTTGGGCCTCGCCGGGCTCCCGATCGCTGTTTTTGGCGAAAAAAACAGCCCCGTCTTTTTTAAGCACAAGGGTATCACACATCGAATCACCTATCGCTTGATTTTGCCGGGTAAAATAAAGTTATACCGACCGCCGGACACCCGGGTTTTCAAAAACCGGTCAAACCGTCTCAGGTATAAAAACAGGCTCCAGATAAAGGCATCGTTTTTATAATACCGATCCACCTCTTTTTGGGTCAATGGAGGAATTTCTTTTTGAAAATCCTGCTCTGCCAGCCATTGATTGATAAGGGTAATGGCCTTATCGATGCGATCCTCCCTCCCCTCCTTGTAAAAATTGGCCACCAGATCGATCAGCACCATCCGGGTGTCATAATAGCGATCCAGAACATCCTGAAGGAACTGCCATCGCACCAGCCACACCAGAAACGAGGGGCAGCTTTTCAGGAATATCTCGGTATCCAGCTGCTCTGTCTTGTTTATCCGGAACAGAGGGGTGGTGATATCAAAATAAACCGCCCGGCATTCTTTCTTTTCACCAAACTCAAAGCTCCAGTTGGAGAGCTGCCCGTCTATGGCGATCTGCGCATCGGGCATGTGCGCCCGGTTCCATTGATAAATGTGAATCAGATGCGGCAATACGGCCTGGATGATGATCTCCAGATCACTGACGCCGCCTTGTTTTAATATGTAATTACCGATCGAGGTATCGGGCAGCCGAGGCTGGGCCAGGTAAAGTATCTGTTCATCGTACCGATTGGTCATGGTATAAACACTGTACTCCACCACATCGATCCCACAGCCCTGTTTTAACAAGGCGCAGTATCGGTCCACCGCCGACCGGTAAGCCGCAATTTCTTCCATGCTGTTAAACGGCGGCATCCGCTTGAAGGCCACCCCCGGCATCTTTGCGATGGAAAAGGTCGCCGAGATTTCACCATATCCGAGTATCTTTGCGGGGACGCCGCTTTTTTCAGGATGGGAAGGGTTTAGCTGGTCCTCAAACATTTTCAGCAGGCCGAGATCCACATCCATCTTCCACCTCGAACTTAAACGTTTCTACACAAACGCTTCGACCATTTCAATCGCCTTTTCCATGCGCTGAAGAATTTCCTGGGCTAGCGGGATATCGATGATCAACGGCGGCAGCAACTGAACCACCGAGGTGTCGTTTCCCGCATAGATGCACAGCAGACCGGCGTCGTAACAGGCCTTGGTCATCAGGGGTCCCAGGTCCGGGCTTGTGGTTTTAAGCCCGCACATCAGGCCTTTCTGCCGGAACGCCGATAAAACCTTTGAGTATCTTAAAACCAGGGCTTTCATGCCGGCTGCAAACACATCGGCAAGATCATTGACATGTTGCAAAAAGACATCCTTAGAGGAAATCTCGATCACCTTCTGCGCCACCAGACAGCCGATGTCCGCCCCTCCGGCGGTGGAGATATGTATAAACGGATCCTCATGAAACACGGCTTCCAGGTCCTTGTGAAGGATGGTGGCGGTGATCGGGTAGATGCCTCCGCCCAGGCCCTTGGCGGAAACAATCATGTCCGGAACCACCCCGTAATGCGAAATCCCCCAGAACCTTCCGGTCCGGCCCAGGCCGGTCTGCACCTCGTCAATAATAAGCAAGGACCCGTTTTGCGCGCACAACCGCTTCACCTGGGAATAATAATCATCATCGGGTATGGGCATGCCCAGGGTGGCGGGAATGGTTTCAAAGATCACCGCTGCGATACTGGGGTTCAGGCGGTTCTTCAGGGCCGCCACATCATTGAAGGGCACCTGCAGAAAATCGGGGGAACCCGATAAAAACGGCTCCCTGTATTTGGCGTCCCCGGCAGCCAGGGCCAGCCCGGTATGCCCGTGGTAGCCCCCCAGAGCGGAAATCACCCCCCGCCGACCGGTGGCCTTGCGGGCGATTTTTATGGCGGTATCCACGGCCTCCCCGCCGCTTACGCCGAAAACAACGTATTCCATGCCTTTGGGCGAAAGAGCAGCCAACCTCTCAGCAAGATCCGCCTTTTGTTTGCTGACCAGATGGTGGTTGCCGATGTCAACGGAGCGCATGGCGCTTTCCAGGGCGGCGATGATTTCAGGGTGCCGATGGCCCAGGTTGAACACCCCGCCGTTTACATGGCAGTTGATCAGCCGTTTTTTCCCCTCGATGTCCCAGATAAAAGGGCCTTCCCGTTTTCCCGGTACAAAATGAATCCCGACATCCAAAAAAAACTGGGCCTTGCGCGAAGACACATGCCTGGCATATTTTTTAAAAACCGCTTCTTTTTGTACTTCCCCCTGCTCCATTTTCTACCCCCTGCCCGATGGCCCGGTTATGTTTTTTGAGGATTATATATGGTTTGAAGTCATAGATCAAACACTGCTGCAAAAGAAAAATAAACAGGGCTGTTTTTTTATTGCACCCTGTAAAATATTTAGGTTAAATAAAAAAAATTTAAAGGAAGCAGAGGATGCGTTTCCATTCGGAGTGTTTCTTACCCATGTGCCGAAATGGGGTTACCCCAAAAACATGTTCAGAGCGATGAATGCGGCTTAAACGCCTGGAAATAATCGGATTTAAGTCATTTCCCAACAAATGCGTCATTGAATTTCCGCCCGGAATATCCGCGATCGTAGGGCCCAACGGCTGCGGCAAGAGCAACATCATCGACGCCATTAAATGGGTGATGGGGGAGCAGAGCATAAAACAGCTCCGGGGAAAGGCCATGGGGGATGTGATCTTTGCCGGAACCGATAAACGCCCTCCCCTGAACCTGGCGGAGGTTTCCCTTACCCTTTCCAACGACATTCCCGATTCGACTAAAAATACCCTCCATCCACCGGAAATAATGATCACCCGCCGGCTTTACCGTTCCGGCGAAAGCGCCTATCTGATCAACAAACAGCCCTGCCGGTTAAAGGACATTCATAACCTGTTTCTGGCAAGCGGCATGGCCTCCAAATCCTGCGCCATTGTCCAGCAGGGGACCATCGGCGCCATTACCGACGCCACACCCGAGGAACGAAGGGTTTTTATTGAGGACACCGCCGGAGTGACCCGCTATAAAACCCGGAAAAATGAGGCAGTCACCAAGCTTAACGCCACAAACCAGAACCTTCAGCGGCTCAACGATCTCATTGAAGAAATCAGCAGGCAGATGAACAGCCTTCGCAGGCAGGCCAACCGGGCCAAACAGTATAAGGAATACCGGGAACAGTTCAAACAGGCCGATATCCTGGTTTCGGTTTATCACCATGAAGAACACGCCAAAGCAATTGAAAAAACTGAAGGCCTGTTAGCTGAATTAAAAGAAAAAGATTCCCTTCATGCCGCTGAGCTTGAAAGGCTGAACTCCGCCCTGGAACAGATAAAATCCGAGCAGCTCCGCAGGGACCAGGAGATATCGCGAAAAAAAACAGAAAAAATCGAAACCCAGCGGAAAATCGACAAGCTGGAAAATGATTTGCAGCACCTCACAAACGAGGGGAAAAGGCTGGTTGAAGAAATCGCAGATCTTGAAGAGGCGCTGCTCAGGCTTGAGGAAAAACATCAGGGCATAAAAGATGAAATCGCCCAAGAGTCGAGCCGGCAAGCCGATTTCACCAAAAAAACAACTGACCTCACCGCCTCCATTGAAAAACAAAAACAGTCGTTTCAGGCAGGCCGGGAGCATCTTGAAGCGCTAAACAAAGACCTGGAGGAGGCCAAAAACGAGCTGTTTGGCCTGACCACCAAAAAAACCAGGTACCAGGACATTCATAAATACGCCCAATCCAACCGGGAGAATATCAGCCGCAGGCTCGAGCATCTCCATGGGGACGAGGCCAAATCATCCCGAAAGGTTTCCGAGTTACAACAAAGCGTTCAGGAAGCAGCGGACAAACTCGACAGCCACAACGCCCGGCGCAAAGAGGTGGAAGACCAGATCGCCGAGGCCAGGCAATCCCTTCAGAAAAAAAATCAGGACCTCGCCTCCCAGGTGAAGGCCGTCCATGCACACATAGACGAACGCAACACCCTGAGAGCCCGGTATTCCAGCCTTAAAAAAATGGACGAAAATTACGACTGGTACAAGGACGGCGTAAAGGCGATCATGAAATGTGCAAAATCCGCGGCTGATGCTGGCGCTCCATCCGGATCGAACGGCATTGTCGGCGTGACCGGAGACGTCATCGAGCCGGAACCCGGATTTGAATTTGCCGTGGAAGCGGTGCTGGGAGAGGCGCTCCAGTATATCCTGGTTCGGGATGAGCAAACCGGAGTCGAATCCATCAACTACCTTAAAACCAGCAAGGCCGGACGGAGCGGTTTTATCCCTGTATCCCTGTTCGGCGAGCAGAGTGAAAATCCCACCTGCGCGGGCACAGAGGGGGATCTTCTCATCGACCATGTCTCCATAAAATCCGGGCTTGAAAAACCGGTTTTTGATCTTTTAAAACAGGTTGTGGTGACGGAAGATATGGACACGGCGCTTCAGCTGTGGCATCAGCACAACGGGTTTAAAAAGCTGGTCACGCGAAACGGGGATGTGATCTCCTCAAACGGAATCATGATCGGCGGGAGCAAGGAAAAGCTCTCCGGCATCTATGAGAAAAAACTGGAGATCAAACAGCTCAAAAAAAAGATCTCAGAGCTCGAAACGGTCATTGAAGACCAGCAAAACCAGGCGAACCGCCTTGAAGCGGATGTCCGGCGAGTAGAAAAAGAGCTTCAGAAACTCATCGTTGAAAAAAACAAAATTGAAGAAAACGTTCTGGATGCGGAAAAGCGGCGGTTCACCGCGTCCGAAAGCCTCAAGCATGCCCTGAGCCAGCTGGAGTTCATCCGGCTTGAAAAGGAAAAACTGGAGGGCGAAAAACATGATGTGGAGGATGAAATCTCCAAACACCAGGCCGCCCTGGCCGAGCTCTCCACAGGGGTCCAATCGACGGAAGACAAAATTAAAAACATATCCGAAAAGATGACCGCTGCAAGGGCGCAGATGGAGGTTTTTGATCAGGGCCTCATGGAATTGAGGCTCGCGCAGACGCGAATCAACGCGGAAATGGAAAACTCGCGCAATACCTTAAACCGCCTGAACCAGTTCCTGACGGACGGTTTGAAACAGATCGAACAGATCAAACAGGACATCACCATCAAAAAACAAAAAAAAGACAGGGTCAGCCAGGCTGTTTTTGAGTATGAAAAGAATCTGTCCGCCGCCAGAGAATATGTCAACCGCCTAAATTTTGATTTAAAAGCGGATGAAAATCAATATCAGGGGATTATCGATGAAATTTGCAAAACCGATGGAAGCATCTCCGAGACCCGGAAATTTATCAATGAAACCCAACAAAAAATCCATGAACTCGAGATCGAACGCTCCCGACACCAGATCAACCGGGAAAACGTGGTGAACCGGTTTTTGGAAAAATACTCCCTCTCATTCGCCCAGATTCTGGAGACCTACCGGGATCAGGTCAGGTCGTCTGATTTTTCCATTGAACAAATGGAATCCCTCCTGTCCACCTACAGAAAAAAAATTGAAGGGATCGGGGATGTAAACCTGGGAGCCATCGAAGCCTATGAGGAACAAAAATCCCGCCATGATTTTCTTGTTCAACAACGCGATGACCTGGTGAGCGCTCTCAATGACCTGGAAAGCCTCATTCGAAAAATCAACCGGGTCACCCAGACCCTGTTTATGCAAATGTTCAACGACATTAATGAAAAGCTCAAGGGGCTTTTTCCAAGGCTTTTTTCAGGCGGTGAGGCATGGCTGGAACTGACCCAGCCGGACCAGCCCCTTGAATCCGGAGTGGAGTTGATGATTCACCTCCATGGAAAGCGGCTCAGCCGACTGAGCCTGCTTTCGGGTGGGGAAAAGACCCTGACGGCCATCGCCTTTATTTTTTCCATGTTCTTGATCAACCCCTCGGCCTACTGCCTTCTGGATGAAATCGATGCAGCGCTGGATGAGGCCAACGTCTATCGCTTCAATGATCTGCTCCGGATCATCGGCGAAAAATCTCAAATCCTCATGATCACCCATAACAAAAAAAGCATGGAGTTTGCGGATGTCCTGTTCGGCGTCACCATGGGGGAAAAGGGGGTTTCGAAGCTGGTCTCTGTAGATATCGATAAGCTCACCCGGGAAAACGAAAAAATCAAGGCTGAAAAGGCTACCGCCGATGCCTGAAGCCTTAAGCGACCTGTTTCCCTTTCTCTATCGCAGTCCGCTGACGGAAATTTTTGGCCTTCTGCTCATCGTCTTTCTCCTTCTTATCCTGAGGCGGGTCCGGTCGCGCAAAACAAAAATAAAAACCCAAGCGGTCCTTCGGGATGAATTAAACCGCCATGAATCCATAAGTCCGGCCTCGCAAACCCTTGAGCCGGATCACACCCCGGAGCCCCTTGGCCTTACCGAGAAAACGCTCGCCAAAGAAGTCCCCTTGGGTTTTGAGGCAAGAGCCGGTTTTCTGGATCGGCTTCGATCCGGCCTTCTTAAAACCCGCCAGAGCCTTTCAAAACGGTTCGACGTCATTCTTGCCGGAAAACCGGCGATTGACCATGAAGCCCTTGAGGAAATTGAAGAGGCATTGATTACCTCCGACGTGGGGGTTTCAACCACGACGGAACTGATATCCCGGATTTCCGAAAAGATCGAAGGCATCACCGGCGCCGAGGATTTTAAACAGCATCTGAAAACAGAGATGCTTTCCTTTATTGGCACAGAGGACTTAAAGCAAATTTCAGGCAGGCCGCATGTCATCCTGGTGGTCGGTGTAAACGGGGTGGGAAAAACCACGACCATTGGAAAACTGGCGGCCCGGTATGCCGCGGAAGGAAAAAAGGTCCTGCTGGCGGCCTCCGATACCTTCAGGGCCGCGGCCGTGGAACAGCTGGAGGCGTGGGCCGAACGCGCCGGCGCAGAAATCGTGAAACACCGGGACAAGGCAGATCCCGCGGCGGTCGCCTTTGACAGTGTGGAGGCTGCTGTGGCGAGGCAGATGGATATCGTCCTGGTGGATACCGCGGGCCGGCTTCACACCAAGACCAACCTGATGGAACAGCTCAAGAAGATCAAGCGAAGCATTTCCAAAAAAATCCCGAATGCGCCGCATGAGGCGCTTCTGGTGCTGGATGCGACCACCGGGCAGAATGCGGTTGCCCAGGCCAGGCTGTTCAACGATGAAATCGGTGTCACCGGCATCATCCTCACCAAGCTCGACGGCACCGCCAAGGGTGGGATCGTTATCGCCATCGGCCATGAGCTGAAGATCCCCATTCGATACATCGGAATCGGCGAAGGGATCGAGGACCTTCAGCCGTTTGACCCGAAGCTGTTTGTCGACGCCCTCCTCTAACCCGAGCCCCTGCCTGCAAACCCCCAAACCATGCGAGTTTATTTTAAAATCCTTGCCGATTCGGCGTCCGCACCGATCTATAAAAATTTAATTTAAAAACAATGAATTATATAATTATTCACAAGGCGTGAAAAGCTTTATCAGACGCGGATCCGATCGATATCCCCTTTATAAATCTGCGTCTGTATTGATTTTGCATGTTTAAAAACCAAAAAAACTTGCTTTTTTTGATGCTCTGCGCCAGCTTCGACAGGATGCTCAATTCCAGAAGCAAGGGGTTTTGACAGCATGTTATTGCTTAATTTGAATGCCTGCCTCTTTCCAGGTTCAGAAGCAGCGCCCGTTAACAAAATCGTTCCTTAAAAAAAATTGAAAAAAAATGGAAAAAAACCCATTTTATTTATTGACAAGCCTAAAAACCTGGTTTAAAGTGGCGGCCATCGGGGTTTGTTCTAACCATAATCTTTTAAAAAGGGAGGACGTCATGACGAAGGCAGAACTGGTGGACAAAATGGCCAAAGACGCAGGGATTTCCAAGGTCGCCGCAGCCGCCGCGCTGAGCTCATTGTTGGACGGCATTTCCAAAACCCTGAAGAAAAAAGACGGCAAGGTGACCCTCGTGGGTTTTGGCACCTTCACAAAGGTCCGCCGCCAGGCCCGAACCGGCAGGAACCCTCAGTCCGGTGCCGTGATCAAGATCAAGGCGCGCAATGTGGTCAAGTTTAAGCCGGGAAAACTCTTAAAGGACAGCGTCTAAAAAAATTCACTATAAAGCAGCGAGGCCTGAAATCGAAGTCTTCTTCGAAGAGGGCCTCTTTTTTTGTCTCTGCCCTACCGAATTTCTTCCTCAAGAGGTGTAGCGAATCGTAAAATCGGAATACTCTCCCGTGTAATCCTCCTTAAACACCTCCAGACGGTTCACCAGGGCCAGAGGAGGGCCTTTTTCACACCATTTGAGGATTTCATCAACACGCTGGGCCTCGCCTTCAAAAACCGCCTCCACCCTGCCGTCGCGCATGTTCCGCACCCATCCGAGAACCCCGATTCGAGAGGCTGCGCGTTGGGTTTCCATGCGAAAGCACACCCCCTGCACCCTTCCGCTGATCCGGACGCGGACCCTTACCCTTTCCGTCATGCTGACCCCTTTTTCAATTTTTGGTTTAACCCGGCTGTTCTGATGCGCCGACCAGTTTCAAAAACTCCGGTTCACTGAGAATTTGAATCCCCCGTTTTTGCGCCTCGGTAAGTTTTGAGCCCGGGTCTTCGCCCACGACTACATAATCGGTTTGACCGGTGACCGCGCCGGTGACAGTGCCCCCTGCTTTCTCGATGAGCTGCTTGGCGCGGGATCGGGGCATGGATGAAAGCCTTCCGGTGAGGACAAAGCTTGCACCGGCAAGATGCTGATTTTCCG
This sequence comes from Desulfonema limicola, assembly GCA_020722245.1. Classification (GTDB taxonomy): domain Bacteria; phylum Desulfobacterota; class Desulfobacteria; order Desulfobacterales; family Desulfosalsimonadaceae; genus DYLE01. The sequence continues at coordinate 13,664 of DYLE01000006.1, read as the reverse complement.
TCGGCGAAGCGTCCGGAATAATAACCACCCCGCTTTTTATCATTTTTTGAATGCTCTTGAGGTTTTCCTCCCGGCTGAAAAACGCCCAAACACTGTTTGCCACCACCTGTCCTATCCCCTCAATCGTCTCAAGCCTTTCGGGCGTAACCGATAGGATGGTATCAATATCCTTTAGCTCAAAAGACAAAATTTTTGCGATGTGCTCGCCCACATGCCGAATCCCTAGAGCGACCAGAAAACGGGAAAGGCTGATCCGCTTGCTGTTTTCAATGGCGGAAAGCAGATTCTGGATGGACTTTTCGGCCATTCCCTCAAGCTTCTTGAGGCTTTCCGCATTCAAGTCGAAAAGATCTGCGCAGGATGAGATCAGCCCCGCGTCCACCATCTGATCAATCCGCTTCTCCCCGAGGCCGTCGATGTCAAAGCCCGGCTTGGAGACAAAATGCCGAATGTGGCCTTTGAGCTGAGCCGGGCAGGCGGCATTCACGCAGCGGATGACCGCTTCCCCTGCCAGGCGAACGACCGTGGCACCGCACACAGGGCAGGAGTGCGGCATTTGAAAAGGCTTCTGGGTGCCGTCTCGGCTGGAGGCGACGACCTTGACCACCTCAGGAATGACGTCCCCTGCCCGCTGGACAAACACCATATCCCCGATTCGAATATCCTTTTTTTCGATTTCATCCTGGTTGTGAAGGGTCGCCCGGCTCACCACCACGCCTCCGACGCGCACCGGTTCAAGGTGCGCCACCGGGGTCAATGCGCCGGTCCGACCCACCTGCACGCGAATATCAAGCACCCGGGTGGTCTCCTGGGTGGCCTTAAACTTGATCGCAATCGCCCAGCGGGGGCTTCGGGAGGTGGATCCGAGCCGGTCCTGAAAAGAAAACCGGTCCACCTTGACCACCATTCCATCCATCTCATAGGGGATTTGCCCGCGCTTTTCCTCAAGCTCCCGGTAGCAGGACAAAACCTCGGTTAAGGGTATCTTTGTCCGAATCAAGGGGTTGGTCCGAAAGCCCAGCCGCCTGAGCCACGCCATGGCCTCGGCATGGGAATCTGTGTTTAAAGCCAAGGGATCACCGACGCCGTACACATAAATTTCAAGAGGTCTTTGGGCGGTTATGGCGGAGTCGAGCTGCCGCAGGGAGCCTGCGGCGGCGTTTCTCGGATTGGCAAAAAGCGGCTGTTCCTGTTTTAATCGCTGTTCATTGAGCAGCCGAAAATTCTCCTTTGTCATAAAGACCTCGCCCCGAACCTCAAGCGGTGAAGGAACCGGCAGATCTTCATGCTCCTGAAGAACCAGAGGCACGGTGGGAATGGTTTTGACATTGGCGGTAATCACCTCGCCGTTCACCCCATCCCCGCGGGTGGAGGCCAGGGCCAGCCGGCGGTTTTCATACACCAGTTCCACCGCAATGCCGTCGATTTTGGGCTCGACGGTATAAAGCACCTCAGCATCGGAGTTTAAGGCTTTTTTCACCCGCTGGTCAAAACTGATAAAATCGGCTTCATCGAATCCCTTCTCCAGGCTTTGCATGGGATGCCGATGCTTGTGGGTTTCAAACCGGTCCAGGGGGGGCGACCCCACCCGCTGGGAAGGGGAGTCCGGGCTGGCAAGCTCGGGCCAGAGGGTTTCAAGCTCAATCAGCTCCTTCATCATGCGGTCGTATTCCGCATCGGAAATTTCCGGATCGTCTAAGACAAAATACCGGTGATTATGCCGGTGGAGCTCCCGGCGCAGGCCATCAATCCGTTTGACGACCTCAGGATCTATGCTGCGTGCCATTTGAATTCCTATGAAGAAACAAGTTCTTTTTGGAGTATCAAATCCCGAAACATTTTGCAGACCGCCCGCCGGCTTTGAATAAAGGCGGGATTGGAAAACCCCCTCACCCACTTGCCGGAGAACAGCTCATCGGAGGCCACCAGAATACAGCCGACCTCGACGCCGCGAAAACCCCCGACGGAAAAGACAGCGGCGGCTTCCATCTCCACCGCAATCGCACCCCTTTTATTGTAGAATTGAATTTTTTCGTGGGTTTCCCGAAAAACCGCGTCCGTGGACCAGATCCTTCCCTCATGAAATATGATTTTTCTTTTTATCAGGGCGTCTTTTAAACCCTGTTGCACAGCCGCCGAGGGAAACACCTCGTCTGTTTCCTCGTTGATATAATTTCTGGAGGTGCCGTCATCAATCAGCGCGGATGAGGGGATAACGATGTCGCCGACATGGACATCGGAGGATACGGCCCCGCACCAACCGAAAAGAACGATTTCCCGAGCGCCTTGAGCGATGGCGGTTTCCTGAAGGATGACCGCATAGGGGGCTCCCACAAACGGCCCCAGAAGACTGAATCGGCCGTTTCCTTTTCCCCCCTGAAAAAGCCGGCTCATCATCAGCCGGGTAGAACCTGCGCCGGTCGTTTGGGTCAGGCGGCATAGCAGGTTAAAGTCCGCCGGGTTTGCGACCATCACGCATCTTTTTCCGATGGGCCGGCCGCGGTTCCCGGCAAAAGGGGTAATGAGGACATCAAGGTTTTTCATGGCCCGTGAGGGTTTGTGGATTCATTAAACATGATGCATGGGTAAAAAGACCCCTGTGAGCGCGATTGAGGCTTTCGGGGAAATAAGCGGTTTGTATTAAATGCGTTAAAAATTGCAAACTGTTTGAGGCGCTTGAGCCGAGTCCTTGCAACCTCCCATTCAATGCAAACCGCCTCCCGAAAGACTCACGAAGCGAAAACTTAGGACTTCCAAGGAACCCGGTTTCCCCGGTTGGCAAAATAAAAAATTTAACCACAGAGATCAAGGAGAACATAAAAAAATTCAGCCTGTTACCTTCAGGCTTCTGTCTTCCACCTTCCACCTTCAGCCTTCATCGGCTATTTCAAGGGATGGGCAAGGGCTGCGAGCTCCTCCTTGACCTCGTCGATCCTTTCATACAGCCACATGACATCCTCAATGGTGAGGCGGCCCGCCTTGACAGTCCGCCCCTTGCTGCCATCCGGCTTGATGATGACGCGCGGTCCGATCTGAAGCTTGGGCTCACCGTCCCCATACCGGTTGATGGATATCACCAGTCCGGTTTCCTCGGACTCCCATTTTTTCAACACCTGATCTTTTTCCGGATCATATCCCGCCATCCTGTAATCCTCCCTTTCATGCCAGGCTGAACGCCTAGGTTGAAATTTTTGAAAAATCAGCCAACCGCTCAAAAAGCCCGGCGATCTGTCCCAGCAGTCCCAGGCGGTTTTTTCGAACGTCCGTATCATCGACCATCACCATCACATCGTCAAAAAACCGGTCTACGGATTCGCGCAGCGATGCGACCGCCGCAAAGGCAGCATCGATATTTTCTTGATTTAAGTGATTCAGGACCTCGGCCTTGACCGCGTTGAACCTTTCATACAGACGGGTTTCGGATTCATGGGCAAAAAGCCCAGTGTCAACCTGCCGCGATGCGGTTTCGGCAGGGTCGGCTTTTTTGATGATGTTCACCACCCGCTTGAACCCGATCGCTAAGGTATCAAAATCCGGCTGCTGTTTCAGGCGATACAGGGCATGCGCCCTTTTCCAGGTGTCCGGAATAAACTCCCCGGAAACCGATAAAACCGCGGCGACCAGGTCCCGGGGAATTCCGGCCTCCTCAAGCAGATGCGCCATTCGATTCTTTAAAAATTCATAGACGCCCTCGGCCGCCCTGAGGTTTTCCGGGGTTTGGCCCTTGCCGAACAGAGACAGGCTCGAATCAATGATTTTTTTTACGGAAAAAGAAAAGCCACGATCCAAGGCGATCTGAAGGACGCCGATGCCCTGGCGGCGAAGGGCATAGGGATCGGATGTGCCGGACGGAACAAGGCCGATGCTGAAGCATCCGCACAATGAATCCATCTTGTCCGCTATGCTGAGCAAGGCGCCTTCTATAGTCTGTGGAAGCTGTCCGCCGGAGAAGGTCGGACGGTAGTGCTCTTCAATGGCAGCAGCCAGGTTGTCCGGCTCACCCGCGGCATGGGCGTAAATCCGGCCCATGATCCCCTGAAGCTTGGGAAACTCGGTGACCACATGGCTCACCAGATCGGCCTTGCACAACCGCGCCGCCCTGGAAACCTGAGCCACGGTAGACGGATCAAGGTTCAACGCCTCGGCCAGGACCGAGGCAAGCCTTTCAATCCGTAAGGCCTTGTCGTACATGGATCCGAGATCGGCCTGAAAAACCACCGATTTCAGCCTCTGTGACAATTCGTCAAGGGGCAGCTTTAAATCGCTTTGGTAGAAAAACTGGGCGTCCTCCAGCCGGGCCCTGAGCACCCGTTCGTGCCCTTTGGCGACCAGAGACATGTCTTCGGCCAGGGTATTGTTTACCGCGATGAAAAACGGCATCAAATTATGTGATGGGTCGACCACCGCAAAATACTTCTGATGCTCCCGCATGGCGGTGATCAGGATTTCCGAAGGAAGATTTAAGTATTTCGCATCAAACCGTCCGATCACGGCCGCAGGATATTCAATAAGGTTTGCCACGACATCCACCAGTTCCGCATCCGGCAATACCCGTCCCCCCACCCCTGCGGCTGCCTTGGCCATCTGCTCGGTCATGACGGCCTTGCGCTGATCGATGTCGGCCAGCACCCGCGCGGCGGATAACCGATCAAGGTATTGTTCGGGCGATTCCAGCCGGATCCGTTCCGGATGATTAAACCGGTGGCCATAAACGAACCTTCCGGCCTTGAGATTCCCCACCTGAAAGGGGATCACGGTTTTGTCCAAAATCGCGCAGATGGAATGAATCGGGCGGGCGAACCCGATCTTAAGGTCCGACCAGCGCATGACCTTGGGAAATGGAATGGAAAGGACCAGATCCGGAAGGATATCTTTTAAAACGGTTTTGGTCGCCATGCCGTTTTCGGTTTTAACGGCCACAAGGTAGCGGCCCCTGTCGGTCTCCTTGATGCTTAAAGCGGTTACCGGGACGCCGACTTTTTCAGCGAACTTCCGGGCCGGCGTCGTGGGCTTGCCCGAGGCATCCAGGCCGACCCGCTCGGGCGGGCCCATGACCTCGATTTTCAAGGGGTCCTGTCTTTCGGACAGGCCGTCCGCTAAAACCGCAAGGCGCCTCGGGGTTCCATAGGTCTGTATTCTTCCATGTCGAATCCGGGCATGGTCCAGCCGTGCGGACAGAGTGACGGACAAAAATTCCAGGGCAGGCTTGATATACCCCGCCGGAATCTCCTCGGTTCCGATTTCAATCAACAACTGACTCATCTTTTTTCCTGTAACACGGTTTCCGGTTCAGTGGAGGTTAATCCATCCGATTTCATCAAAGGAAAACCCATTTCCTTTCTTTGCGCCACATAGGCTTCGGCGCAGGCCCTGGCCAGGTTCCTGATCCGGGCGATATAGCCAGTTCTCTCGGTCACGCTGATCGCCCCACGGGCGTCCAGAAGATTAAACACATGAGAACATTTCAGGCAGTATTCATAGGCCGGAATCACCAGGCGCTTTTGTATGACGCGGTTGGATTCGGCCTCATAGTGTTTGAACAGGTCCAACAGCATCGTGATGTCAGCGGCCTCAAAGTTATAGACGGACTGCTCCACCTCCTGCTGGTGGAACAGCTCCCCATAGGTGAGGTTTTTGTTCCATCTCAACTCAAACACGTTATCCACGCCCTGAAGGTACATGCAGATCCGCTCAAGCCCATAGGTGATTTCCACGGATACCGGATACACATCGATGCTGCCGGCCATCTGAAAATAGGTAAACTGGGAAATCTCCATTCCATCCAGCCAGACCTCCCAGCCGAGGCCTGCCGCGCCGAGCGTGGGGGACTCCCAGTCGTCTTCGACAAAACGGATGTCATGGGCCGTGGGATTGACCCCCAGAGCTCGAAGGCTTTGCAGGTACTGCTGCTGGACATCGATGGGCGATGGCTTCAGTATCACCTGAAACTGATAATAATGCTGTAGACGGTAAGGATTTTCGCCGTAACGACCGTCTGTGGGGCGCCTAGACGGCTGCACATAGGCCACATGCCAGGGCTCAGGCCCAAGCGCCCTGAGCAGGGTGGCGGGATGAAAGGTGCCGGCGCCGACCTCCATGTCGTAGGGCTGAACCAGTACGCACCCCTTCCTCGCCCAAAACCTCTGAAGACCAAGGATCACATCCTGAAAATACATCTTTCCATCCTTACTCAAACGAGTTGATCGCAGATTCCCTTTTCAGCTGACACACCGCCGGTATTCAACCCTCCTGAAGACCCACCGCATCCACGCTGAAGTTCAGCAATCTCCCGCCGGGGCTGTTCGACAGAATCGTCTTCCATACCGGCGCAAGACCTGAAATATCCTGCGCCTCCCCCAGGGCCCAAAGGCAGCCGCCGCCGCCGGCGCCGGTAAAACGGGCCCCGCAATGATGCGTCAGCGCCGCATCAAACAGTTTTTTTCCCGTATCATCCAAAACCTCCGGGGTCATCTCCATACGGATGCCTGTTTCCCGGTTCATCAGCCGGCCGGCCTCCGCAAAATCCGACGCCAGAAAGGCCTGAATAAAGGCGTTTGTGCAGCTTATGATTTCCACCCACTTGTTTCTGTTCTTTCCGGAAAGAAACTGCCTGACCCACCGGCTGTTGATATCCCGGGATTGATGGGGAATGCCGCAGTAGGCAAGCAGCAGGTGCTTCTTCAGATTGCCGTACCCGTCTGCGCTCAAAAGGGCTGACCGGGTAAATTCATCGATGGCTGCTTTTCCCCTCCAGGTCCATGCGTGGATCCCTCCGTAGGCGGCGGCCAGCTGATCCTGAAGCCCGCAGGGAACGCCCGCCACGCTCTCTTCGATGGCGTGCGCCAGAAGGGGGATGCGTTCAAAAGAAATCACGGGCCGACCCAGCCTTGCCAGGAGCCGATTAAACGCCCCGATCAGGGCGACCGCAGCAGAGGAGGAACCTCCCAGGGCGCTCCTGGGCGGTGAGGACGAGGCGATATGGATATGGATGCCGTCGATTCGAAAATGAGCGGCGATGGCAAAGACAAGCCCTAAAGGATGATCAAACGGAAGCTCATCTATGGGGTATTCGCAGGACTCAAACCCTTCGGAGGAAACCTTGATCCGGCCTTTTTCCAAAGAATCAATGCTCACCCGGGTGCGCAAATCCACGGCGATGTTAAAGGTGGTCGGTTGAAGATGGGCCAAGGGGTAGTAGAAGGTGGCAAGGTCGAGAGTCCCGCCCATGTCCAGACGACAGGGGGCGCTTGCCGCGATGGGTTGCGCGTCTCGTATTTCATGAACCTGTTTTTCCATAAATGGCTCCAACCGCTTCGATCCGGTCAAAAACATCACCGAAGGCCTTTTAAAAACCTTAAGCTTTTGGGCTCCTTTCCCAGATGATACGGCACAAATTTTTCCAAAAATTCAAGTCCTTCTGACAGCGCCGGGCGGCTGAAACGAAGCCGCCTGATTTTTTTTATGGGGTTGTTTTGAACCCACAAAAGTTGCTTCACCGTTCCTCTAGAAAGGGACAGCCGGGAGGAAACGGCTGTCGCACATAATTGGCATACCAGACCACCCTTTGCAAGTTCGAAAATCAGTCGCTCCCCGCGAAAATTCTCCAGTCGGTTTCCGCAGCGGCAGCAGGCGGTCAAATGGGGGGAAAGACCCGACAGGCTCAAAAATTGCATCTGAAAAATAATGCTTGCCGCCTCTTCGGAAATCTCACCGGCATCCAGCCAATTCAGGCAGGATGCAAACAACTCATAAGTTCGAGGCTGAGGCTTTCCCTCCTCAAGCCACAGGTTCAACAGCTCCGCCCAGTAGCTGGCATAGGCGGTTTTTTTAATATGCCCCCGGATATCCGCAAACGGGTTTTCCAGTGAAGCCTCCTGCAAGACAGGCATTCCGCGGCCGCGGGATTTTGTGCAGACCAGGTTTAACAGGGAAAAAAGCTCCAGAACCCCCGAAAAACGCTTTCGGCTTTTTTGCGCATTCTTGGCGATGACGGTAAGCCTGCCCTGCGCTTGCGTCAAAAAGGTGAGGATCAGGTCGTAATCGCCGTGGGGTATCCTTTTAAGCAAAATGGCGGGGGTCGAAAAAACAGGCATGGTCTGGGGCATCAGCGGCCGATTACCTGATTATCTTGATGTCGGCGTTTTTGCGAAGCTCTTCGATCCAGGCGCTAAATTTTTCATTTACGGCCTGGTCGTAGAGGAGTTTCAGGATCTCATCGGACGCCTCATCCAGGGATTTCCCGGGCACATCATCAATCCGTTCCACATAGAAGATCTGATATCCCTGATCGGTCTCAACAACAGGAGAAAACTCCCCTTGCTTCAGTTCCTGCACCGCGGTCCGAATGTTTTCGGAAAGCTCATCTATGCGAAAAAGCCCGAGGGCTCCGCCGTCCTGGGCGTTGGGCGCCTGGGAGTATTTTTTGGCTGCTTCCTCAAAAGAGACACCCTGGGAAAGTTCAGAAAGAATCGTCTCCATTCGAGCTTGCATCGCCTCCTGGGTTCCATCCTCTAAAACCGCAGGGTAAGGTAAAAAAATATTTTTCAGCAGGTACTGTTTCTGAGGGGAATACTCCGCGATATGGTCGTCATAGTAGGTCTTGATCTCGGTTTTGGTGATGACGATATTCGACTTGATCCGGTAGTTGACCAGCTTGGTTCGAAGTATCTGTTTTTTGATTTCTTCCCGGTACCGGGGCATATCCATGCCGGTGGCCATCAACCCCTGCCGAAGGTCCTCATCCGTGTACCGGTTGATGGCCTTGATCTGTTCAATGGCGTTATCAATCTCCTCTTCGCCGACCATGATGCCGGCGCTTTCGATTTCCTGATCCGCCAGCTTATCCTCAATCAGATCGTTTAGCATCTCCATTCGCTGATTATAGATAACCTCCTGCTCCTCGATGGGCGAATACCCGTGGGCCCGGATCTGCGCCTCATAGGGCGCAAACGCCTTGTTAAGCTCAGAGAGCGTGATGATGTCGTCATTGACCACAGCGACAATCCGATCCACAACCTCTGCGCCAGCGCAGGTCTGCATCGCTCCGGCGGTTAAAACAAACAGAAAGACAATCATTCCGATCACCGCAGGCGCGCCTTTTTTCGTTGCTTTTTCTGTTTTGACGGGGTTTCGATACATGCCGTATTCCTTTATGTTTTCTGATTATTAACAGATCCTGCGATATCGATCAAAAGGTTTTTGGCTTCCGCCATGGCCCCCTCTATTTTGCGGTGGTTAAGCTTAATCCGCAACCCCCCCTCGGAGGTCAATACAAAACGATCTGGATGGGATTGGGCAAGCGCTGTCACGCCGAGGGGATTTTTTTGATGAAGAGGCGAGAAAGAAAGAAAAACAAACCCATCGGTTAAATCGAGCTTTTTAACCCCCGCGTTGATGCACAAAACCTTCAGCATGATTTTAAGCAGAAGATGGATGGCCTCTTGAGGCAGTCTTCCATACCGGTCGACCAGTTCACGCTTAAAATCGGCGATCTCTTTCAACTGTTTCATTCGGGACAGCCTTCGATAGGCCAGAAGCCGCTGATCGATATCCGGAATGTAGGATTCAGGGATGAAGACGGACAAAGGCACATTGATTTCCGGCTCCAGGTTTTCCACGACAGGCTCCCCCTTTAACCGGGCCACCGCCTCCTCCAGCAAACCTAAAAACAGGTCATACCCCACCGCTGCGATATGCCCGGACTGCTCCACGCCCAGGGCGGCCCCCCCGCCCCTGATCTTCAAATCGCTCATGGCGATCTGAAATCCGGCGCCCAGATCGTTGTGCGCCATGAGCACCTTCAGCCTTTTTTGAGCGTCCCGGGACAGAGCCGATTCCTTGGGCACAAACAGGTAGGCGTAGGCCTGCTCGTCGGAACGCCCCACCCGGCCGCGAAGCTGGTAAATCTGTGCCAGCCCGAACCGGTCGGCCCGGTTGATGATCATCGTGTTGGCGTTGGGGATATCCAGGCCGGACTCCACGATGGCCGTGCTGACCAGCATATCGATCTCCCGGTTTAAAAACCGGTACATCACCTGCTCAAGCTCATCCTCCCCCAGCCTGCCGTGGGCCACGCCCAGACGAATTTCCGGCACCAGCTGCTGAAGATAGCCCGCCATGTTCCAGATGTTGTGAATGTTGTTGTGGATAAAAAATATCTGCCCCTTTCGAGCCAGCTCCTTGCGGACCGCCTCGACAATCACGGCGGGACTGAATTCGGAGATATACGAAATAATGGATCGCCTCAGCTCCGGCGGGGTCTGGATCACGCTGATATCCCGTATGCCGAGCAGCGACATGTGCAGGGTGCGCGGAATCGGAGTGGCGGTCATGGAAAGCACGTCCACGGTGTTTCTCATTTTTTTCAGCTTTTCCTTATGTTTCACCCCGAACCGCTGTTCCTCGTCGATGATGATCAGGCCCAGGTCCTTGAACCGGACGTCCTTCTGCAAAAGACGATGGGTGCCGATGATGATGTCGGTTTTGCCCTGATTCAGCCGCTCCAGGATCTCCTTCTGCTGTTTTTTGGTGCGAAAACGGCTCAGGCAATCGATTTTCACCGGATACCGCGCAAAACGCTGGGAAAAGGTCGTATAATGCTGCTCGGCCAAAAGGGTGGTCGGCACCAGGACGGCCACCTGCTTGCCGTCATAAACCGCCTTAAAAGAAGCCCTCAGGGCGACCTCGGTCTTTCCATACCCCACATCCCCGCAGATTAAGCGATCCATGGGGCTTGGATCCTCCATGTCCTCCATCACGTCCTCGATCGCCTGAAGCTGGTCGGGGGTTTCCTCATACGGGAAGCCGGCCTCAAACTCCTTGACATAGGCGTCTGTGGGGGAATAGGCATGCCCTTTCATCACCTTTCGAGCGGCGTAAAGCGTCAGAAGCTCATCGGCGATTTTTTCCACCGATTTTTTCGCCTTCTCCCGGACCCGCTGCCAGGATTTCCCGCCCAGCCGGTCGATGACGGGCGTGACCCCGTCCACCCCCATGTATTTGGAAACCATATCCAGGCGGTCCACCGGAATATAAAGCCGGTCCTGATCCTGGTATTCAATCAGCAGGAAGTCATTGACCACTCCTTCCACCCTCAACCTCTTGAGCCCCTGATAAACGCCGATACCGTGTTCGCGATGCACCACAAGATCATTAAGGTTCAAATCGGAAAAATCAAACAGCTCGGTGGAAATTTTCCCGCGTTTGCGTTTTTTCTCAGTTCGCCCTGATTTCGCCCCGAAGATCTCTTCCTCGGTAAGAATGGCCAGGGACTCCTCATCCCAGACAAACCCGCCGGAGAGCCTTCCGATGCATATATGGGTCTTCCGGGTTGATGCTTTGATCCCATGAAAGCCTTCGTCCTTCAAAACAGCGCTGACGCCGTAAGGCTCAAGCAGGGACTGAAGCCTTGCCGCCTGGCTTTGGGTGCCGCAGACCAGAACCGTCACATACCCAGCGTCCTGTTTTTCAAAAATCCATTCGGCAAGGGGAAGCAAGGCCGCCTCATCTTTTTTTCCGCTGGCCAGTTTCGCGGAAATCTCGGTGTTGTCCCTTACTGAAAACAGAACCGCAAAAGCCTTTGGGTCCTCGCCGAAAGCAGAGCCCGAGAAAATCTCACAAAAACTCAGCCGGCAGTTTTCTTCAAGCCAACCGTGGGTGGACCGCCAGTCCTGGTAGAGCATGTCCGGCTTCAGACAGAACCGACCGTCTTTTTGGGCGGTCATATAGTCTCGTACCACCAGATCTTCTTTGGCGATGGCCTGCTTATGAATTTCACTGGAATCAGCCTGCGCCCAGAGGGTGGTCTTTGAAGCATAATCAAAAACCGTATCGGTGCGTTCGTAGATCAACGGCAGAAGCCCCTCCATCCCTGGAAAAACGCCTTCGCGAAGAATCCGCTGGATCAGGGTATCCGCGCCGGCGGCGAATTCTTCAGCGGTATGGGCATATGCCCGCATCCGTCCGATGACCCGCTGCATATCTTCACGGTCCAGCACGGCCTCCCGGGCCGGAAGGATGACCGCCTCATCGATCTCCGCCGTGCTTCTCTGGGTCGAGGAAGAGAAAAACCGAATGGAATCGATGGTGTCCCCATACATCTCGATCCGCACCGGATCCGCGTACATGGGGGAGTAGATATCCATGACGCCGCCCCTCACGGAATACTCGCCGTGCTCCTCGACCAGCGTCACCTGGGTATAGCCGCCGGCGTTTAATTTTTGAATGAGTTGCTCCCGGTCCGTGTCCTCCCCTTTCATCAGCAGCTCGGCATAATCGCAAAGCCTCTGTTTGGGGATCAGCCGATGAAGCAGGGCTTCCACCGGGATCAGGACAATCCTGGGCGTACTGCTCGCCGCCATTTGATAAAGGATTCGGACTCTTTGCGCCGCGGTCTCATGATGATAGGCGACGGGGGTAAAAGGGGAGATGTGGTAAGGGGGAAATATAACAACCTCCGGGGTATGAGGACCTGCAAAAAATCCGAGATCCTGGGCAAAAACCTCGCAGGACTTCTGCGTCGGCAGAACAAGACAAACCGGCCCTTGAACATGGCTGACCAGGCAGGAAAAAAGATAGGCCCGCTCCGCGCCGCTGATCCCGGCGCATTCCACCCGTTTTTGATCCTGTTTAAGGAACTCAATCACGGATTGAATCTTCCGGCTCCCCAAAGGCCGGTTCATTGCCGTGCTCTGCAAAGACCGCATTCCTTTTCCGATTCAAAAAAATTCGACAATACGGAAGTACCCGTCTGTTTCCTCTACCCGCCGTTTGCCGGTTAATTACGACAGTTAAACACTTGACGGCGGTCCCGGACTGTGTTAGGGAGGTAAGCGTTCAAAAAAGGCTGCGCCGACGTAGCTCATCCGGTAGAGCAGCTGATTCGTAATCAGCAGGTAGAGGGTTCGAGTCCCCCCGTCGGCTCCAAAAATTTTTCAGTAATTTTAAGAATTTGTAAGTTTCTTTCCAAATTCCTTCCGCACGGAAAAAATCAAAAACTTGACCACATTCCAAACATCCCGGCCTGACATTTTTCGAGGCAGAAATTATCCTATAATAAAAGCCATAAACAACAAAAAAAATTCGGGGTTAAAACAAGCCCGGCTTCTCCATCTCCGGCATTTTTGACCACGATTGTCCACCAAACCACCGGCTGCCCAAAAAATCTCCTGCCGCCCGATACCACAATTTCCCGTTGACCGCCATCATCTCCAGAAATGCCGGGTTCGCCAGTAGGCGAATGGTAATTTCCAGTTGATACAGTCAGTCGTGGAACGCCTTGGCGATGGCAATCGCATTCGGATCGACCTTCCTGCTGACATATTCCTTGGGAGTCATTTGCCGCGGCTCGGGCGCGGGCTCCGTAGGAGTCGCAATTTCGTTGGGTTCAGGGGTAGAGATAGATATACCCCCGGCAGCCACACCAGCCGAGGGCGATGGGGGGGAGACTTACTTCTGGGACGGGGATAGCGGCGGGGTTTGTTTTTTCCGGATGGTCAGCTTCCCGCCCGGGTGTTCCTTGACGATATCCTGAAGGCTTTTCCCCTCGTCCGGCCCGGTGCCCCAAAAGCTCACGCTGACCCTTAAGAACTTGTTTGGCTTCGGTGAGGTCATAATTAGTGCCTGACAGAAAACCCCGATTTTTTTCTCGGCCGGGCCGAAATTTT
>DYLE01000192.1 GCA_020722245.1 Desulfonema limicola | reverse complement strand
CTGGGCCACGCCATCGGCGGGCTGTTTCATATTCATCACGGGGCCATGGTGATCCTGTTTATTCCCTATGAGCTTCAGGTGTATTCACGGATCACCGACCGTTACCTCAAGCTTTGCGATACCCTGGGGGTGAGGGACACCGCTTCGGATGAAAACAGCCTGGCCAACCTGATCGAAAAGATCCGGGCGCTCATGAAAACCGTCAACCTCCATATCAGCCTCAGGGATGCCGGTGTTGCCATGGAGGATTTGAAAAAGAACATGGAAATGATTCTTGCCCAGACCCCGACGGATCCTGCATTTTACTTTGGATGGTTCGATCTGACCCGCGCGCAGCTTGAGGATATTTTTCTAAACGCCTATGAAGGAAGGCTTCTCGATATGAATTCGGATCTATGGAGGCAGCCATGAAGGGGTATTTCGGTAAATTTTTAAAGATCGACCTGACCGGCGGACAGGCAGAGGATCTTTTGATCCATGAAGATGACCGGAAAATGTTTATCGGCGGGTCGACCCTGGCCGCCAGCATAATATACAACTATGTTAAACCGAAAATGGATCCGCTGGCTCCGGAGAATCCCATCGTGTTTGCCACCGGGCCCTTTGTCGGCTCGAATATCCCCATGGTCAGCCGGGCGGCTATCTGCGGTGTTTCCCCTGCCACCGGCATCTGGGGGGAGGCGACCACCGGCGGAAAGTTCCCCCTGCGCCTGAAAGCAACCGGGTATGACGGCATACTGATCACCGGCAGGGCTGAAAAACCGGTCTATGTTTACGTGAAGGACGGTCATGCCCAGATCCGGGACGCGGCCCATCTCTGGGGGACCGGGGATTTTTATGAGACCCAGGAAAAAATAAAGGCCGAGGTCGATGACCGGGCCTCCGCCGCCTGTATCGGCGCGGGCGGCGAAAAACAAATTCATTTTGCGAGCATCATGAACGACGAGGGAAGGGCGGCCGGAAGATGCGGTATGGGCGCCCTGATGGGTTCAAAGAACTTAAAGGCCGTCGTGGTTTCCGGAAATGAAAAAACCGAGGTTGCCGACAGGGAAGGGCTGAAGGCCCTTGTCACCGAGGCCCGGGACAGCATCGGGAGCAACGCCTACACCAATGCGTATAGGCTCTACGGCACCAATTTTTACATGGACCTGGCCATGCGGCTCGGGGATGTTCCCGCAAAATATTTTACCAGAAGCGTCTTTCCGGCATCAAAAGTCCACGGCCCGGCGTTTCGCAGCCGATACCGGATGTCCGGCTCCGCATGCAGCGGCTGTCCCATCGGATGCGGGCGGGTTGTTCTCGATTTTACCGAGCGGATTCCGAGGGTGGACGGCCCGGAATACGAGACGGTTGCCGCTTTCGGGCCGCTTTGTATGAATTTTGACATCGACACCGTGGTGATGGCCAATCATTTATGCAACGCCTACGGCATCGACACCATATCCGCCGGGGTATCCATCGCCTTTGCCATGTATCTTTATGAGAAGGGAACCCTCACCCGGGAGCAGGCGGGGATGGAGATCCGCTGGGGCGACGGCGCGACCCTGTTAAAACTCATCGATCTCATGATCAAACAGGAGGGGATCGGCGCGCTCCTGTCAAAGGGCGTCAGGGAAATGGCCAAACAGCTCGGCGCAGATCCCGAAGCGGCGGCGCATGTGAAAGGGCTTGAGATCCCCATGCACGATCCGAGGGCCTATCAGGGCGCGGCGCTGGCCTATGCGGTGGGGCCGAGGGGCGCCTGTCACCTGAAAGGCGCTTTTTACAGCCTGGATGCGCCGGGAACCGAGGTGGGTCTGGATGTGGGGATCAGCTTTACCGACAAAAACAACCCCGATCAGAAAGGGGCGTTTGCCGCAAAGGTTCTGAGCTTTTGCGAGATTTACAACAGCCTGACCCTGTGTCAGTTTTCGCCGCTTCGAGTTTCTCTGATCGCTAAAATCCTCTCTGCGATCACCGGGGAGAACTTTGCGGCAATGGACCTGCTGAGCTTCGGGGAGCGCTCCCTGAACCTGAAACGGGCGATCAACAACATCCTGGGGGTGACGCGAAAAGACGACACCCTCCCCGGAATCGTTCGCACCCCTTTGTCGGAAGGGGCGACCGCCGGAATCGCGCCGGCCCTGGAGATGATGCTCAAGGAATTCTACGCTGTTTGCGACTGGGACTGGGATACGGGAAAGCCTACAAAAAAGAAGCTGCTTGAGCTGGGGCTTTCCCGGGCCGCGAGGGATCTTTACAAATAATGGTATTCACCCCGGTTTACTTCATGTCCCATTTTAAAAAGGCATACGGCGCAAACGCCAAGGGGTCGGTTTCAGCCACCACCTTGCCGCCGTGCATGATGTTGTCGCCTTTTGTGTAAACCGCGCCCAGGACCTTCACCACTTCAATCTCGGCCCAGGGATCATAGTCGGAGGGCCGAAGCGTGATCTTTGCTTCCCCGAACAGCATTTCTTTGGGCTTCATCACCGTCTCCTGGCGAACCAGCCGGGGGTTGTAATCAAAGCTTCCGGGTTCCGGTCCGGGGAAGTATTTGAAGTTATACGCCACCGCCCGGATCGATCCGTCCGCCTCCATTCCGCCGCTCATCAGGACGGGGAGGGCGTCTGCGTTGTTGAACCTTCCGTTGAGTTCCGCGTAAATTTCCATGAACCGGACGCCCCGGCGTTCGGTCCATCCTTGGGCCGAGTCCCCGTCCTTTTTAAAATGGATTTCGGCCATTTTTTTGGGAAATCCGAAAACCTCCCGTCCGCCCGCCATGGCCATATCGCTGGTCACCGGCATGGCAAGGCAGTAGCTTCCCTCTTCACCGTTGTGCACGGCGCGCAGGAACAGGGCGCTTTCCCTATAGACGGCGTCAAAGTTGGTGCTCGGGTAGTTCGCCACAAAAGCCACAGCAACAGGGATTTCCGCCGGCTCCAGGGGCGGCGGGAGCAGGGAGGCGACGATTTCGGGCCGGGTCTCCCAGAACACCATAAGCATCTGGGCATCATAAAAATCAGCGGTTTGCCGATAATTGGAGAGAATCTCTTCAAACGATTTTTTAAACCCCATGGCGTGCCTCCTTGTTCGATGCGTTTAAACTGAAGTTACGTGGTTAAGCCGGTCTTTTCACCGACGGGAACAGCGACGGGTCGGTGTGGGGCAGAAAACGGGCCGCGGAAAACCGGCTCATAAATGCCTGGTTGACGTTGAGCTCCAGGTAGGTGATCCGGCTGCGGATCTCTTCGATCTCATCAAACGCCTCCCTTGAGGTGAGGGCAAGGACCGCCCCGCCCAGGGAGCTGTTCCCCAGCGGTCTGTAGCGGTCTTCCGGAAGGTCCGGAAGCATGCCGATGCAAATGGCGGAGCGGGGATTGATGAATGATCCGAAGCTGCCCGCCACGTAAAAGCAAGACAACTCCTCAAACCGTGTCTCCACGTATTCGGTGAGGGTCTCCAGGATGCTGTACATGGCCGCCTTGGAGCGGATCAGGCTGTCGATATCCGCCTGGCTGATGGACAATTCCCGGTTGTCGGCCGATTGTTCCGGGAAAACCACCACGATCCGTCTCATCCCCTCGCTTTCTTTCAGCCGTTTACCGCAGGCGAAGGGAACCAGCCTTCCCTGAACATCCACCATGCCGGAGAGAAAAAGCCCGGCCATCAGGTCGATCATGCCGGAGCCGCAGATGCCTTTCGGCGGAAGTTCATCGATGGTGTGGATCTGAAACTCGCGGGTATGTGGATCTATCGTAATCCGGTCGATCGCTCCGGGGCCTGCGGTCATTCCGATTGCAGAGACCCCTCCTTCCAGAGCCGGCCCGGCGGCTCCGGCGCACGCCACCAGCCAGTCCCTGTTGCCCAGCACCACCTCGGCGTTGGTTCCTACATCCACAAGGATCGACGCCTCTTTTTGGTTGTGAAGCCCGGAATAGAGGATCCCGGAAATCAGGTCCCCGCCGAAGTAGCTTCCGACGTTGGGGAAAATAAACACCCGGGCATGGCGGTTCATTTTCAAACCGACGGCTTCGGCCGGAATAAGGCCCGGGCTGTTGACCGCCGGGATGTAGGGTTCTCGGATCATCCAGCCCGGGGGTAAACCCAGAAACAGATGCCCCATGCTGGTGTTTCCGGAAAGGGCCGCAAGAAACAGATCATCGGCTGAGATCCCGGCCATCCGACAGCAGTTTTCCACGGCATCATTTAATCCGTCAACGATCAGCCGGTTGAGCTCCTGCAGCCCGTTTTGGCTGTCTGCATGGTGAATCCGTGAAAGGATGTCCGTCCCGATGGACGCCTGGGGGTTATCAAAGGCGGTTTCATCGATTGCTTTTCCAGTCTCAAGGTCGATCAACCGGACCACCACCCGGGTGGTGCCCAGATCGATGGCCGCCCCGAAAAAGGAAGTCGGGTCATCGACGCCTTTTATGCCGATAAGGGTTCCTCGTCCATGATCCTTGAAACAGGCGCAGCGCACCTTCC
>DYLE01000191.1 GCA_020722245.1 Desulfonema limicola | reverse complement strand
GAGCCGAAGAACTCTGACCTGGCCCATAGGACCAGGTTTTAAATTTGAAATAATTTCGTGAGAAAGGTTGAAAATGGTTGCATCGGTTGATAAAAAAGGTATTAAATTAGTTTCAAAATTTTTTGCTGAAAAAATTAAATGATCAACCACCCAGTCACCAAAAAACGATCCGGGAAAAACAGACTCATCGCCTGGTGCCTGTTTCTTTTGTTCTCCGGTGTTTTTACAGGGGTGGTGGTTTATGAGATGCAGGTCTCGCGGATTCAGGCCAGGGTTTTTTCCGGCATCACCAAGGATTTTTCCTGGCGGGTGGGTTCGGGCCCAAGCCAGGCGATCCGTTTCCCAGTTCACGGACCCTATGACCTGCGCCTGGGTTATGTCCAGATTCCAAAATGGCAGGAGAATCTTACGGCCGCCGGGTATACCATCACGGCCCAAGCCCGCTGGTCGCCGGGAATGATCCGGTTTACGGATTACGGGCTTTTTCCCATCTACCCCGAAAAGACCCAGGCGGGAATCGCCGTTCTCGACCGCAGGGAATGCGAGATCATGCATACCCGCTTCCCCCAGCGGATCTATCCGGGTCTTTCCGCGGTCCCGCCGATCCTGGTGCGCATGCTCCTGTACATCGAAAACCGCCATCTGTTTGAGACCTCATCCCCCTATCACAACCCTGCCGTTGAATGGGAGCGACAGTTCAAATCCATCATCGACGCGGCCATCGCTCTGGTCGATTCAGATCATCACGTACCCGGCGGCAGCACCCTGGCCACCCAGATTGAAAAGTTCAGGCATTCCCCGGACGGCATCACCCCGGGTGCGGCTGAAAAGCTGAGGCAGGTCGTTTCCGCCTCCCTTCGGGCCTATCAATGGGGGGAATGGACGATCGAGGCCAAGCGTCGCATCGCCGTGGATTACATTAACTCCATTCCCCTGGCCGCGGCTCCGGGATACGGCGAGGTCATCGGCCTTGGAGACGGTCTCTGGGCCTGGTACGGCATGGATTTCAAGACGGTCAGCCGGTTGCTGTGGAACCTGGAGGAGGGGGGTGAGGACCAGGACTGCGAAGAGACCGCAAAGGCGCTGAAGGCCGCCCTCAGTCTGTTTCTGGCCCAGCGCCGTCCCTCGTCATACCTGTTGGACGATCGCGCCTCCCTTGAGGCTTTGACTGACCGTTACCTGCATCTTCTGGCGGAAGACGGTTTGATATCGCGCAAAATTCTGGATGCAGCCCTTTCATCCGACCTCCCTTTTTCCCGGGAGGCTGAAATCGTTTACCATCTGGATTTGGCCGGGCATAAGGCCGCCCATATGGCGCGCTCCCGTCTTCTCTCCTATCTCGGTATGAAACGGCTTTATGACCTGGATCGTCTGGATCTGGAGGTCAAGACCACCCTGGACATGGATCTCCAGAGGCAGGCGACGGATTTGCTCATGGAGCTTAGCGACCCCGCTGTTGTGAAAAAGGCCGGATTGATCGCTCCCCACCTGTTGGATCGGGGCGACCCGGCCGGCGTGGTCTACAGCTTCAGCCTGTATGAAGCCACCAGCCGCGGCAACCTGTTGCGGGTCCAGACCAACACCTATGACGGCCCGTTTATTATTGACGAGCAGACCAACCTCGACCTGGGCTCCTCTGCCAAGCTGCGTACCCTGGTGCATTACCTGGAAATCATCACTGCGCTCTACCAAACCTATGCCGGAAGGACTCCCGAGGATCTGGGAAGGATCGCCCAGAGCGAGCCCCTGGATCCCCTGTCTTCCTGGGCGGTCGATTACCTGAGGACCACTCCGGAGCCGAACCTTTCCGACATGCTGACTGCGGCCATGGCCCGACGGTATTCGGCCAGCCCGGGGGAGCGATTTTTTACAGCCGGAGGGTTGCATACCTTTCACAACTTCAACCGCGCCGACAACAGCAGGATCCTTTCGGTGCAAGAGGCGTTTAAGCATTCCGTGAACCTGGTTTTTATTCGCCTGATGCGGGATATCGTCTATTACCATATCTTTCAGCGCTACGGCACAACCCCCCGGGCGCTGGAAAAAATTTCCGAATCGGAAAAACGGAGGCTGCTGTCTGTTTTTGCGGATCGTGAGGGGATTATTTTTATTCGGCGGTTTTATGACCAATACGGTGGAAAAACACCAAAGAATGCCGAAAGCCTTCTGTTTGAAAAAATCCGTCCGATTCCTTCGCGAATGTCCGCGGTATTCCGGTTTCTGGAGCCGGAGGCGGGCCTGGAGGCTTTTGCGGATTTTTTAAACCAGTACCTGCCGGATTCGCGGATGTCCGCATCTTTTATGGAGGACCTTTATTCGGACTATGCGCCGGGTCGATTCAATCTTGCGGACACCGGATACATCGCTCGCATCCATCCCCTGGAGCTGTGGCTGGTCCGGTATCTTAGAGCTCATCCGGGAGCGGGTATTGAGCAGGTCATTGCCGAGAGCGGTGAGGTGCGCCAGGAGGTTTACCAGTGGCTGTTTAAAACACGAAGCCATCACAAGCAATTTAAAAGGATTCGGACGATCATGGAGCTGGAGGCGTTCCATGATATTCATCTCGCATGGAAACGCCTGGGATATCCCTTTGATTATCTGACCCCCTCCTACGCCACCACCCTTGGCAGCTCCGCGGACCGCCCGGGGGCTCTGGCCGAGTTGGTCGGCATTATCCTAAACAACGGGGTCAGAAAACCCATGGTTCGAATGGAGTGGCTTCATTTCGGCGAGGATACTCCCTATGAAACCCGTTTTGAGCGTCTGGAAACCCCAGGAGAACAGGTTCTGCCGGCCGAAGTGGCCCGGGTCGTCAAGGGGGCCATGCTCGACGTGGTGGCCGGCGGAACGGCTCTTCGCCTTCAGAAAGGGGTTCCCCTTTCAAACGGTCAGTATACGGCCATCGGCGGAAAAACAGGCACGGGGGATCATCGGTACAAGACCTTCGGCCCGGGTGGGGTCCTCATCAGCGAGCGGGTGGTCAACCGCACCGCCACTTTTGTTTTCTTTATCGGAGACCGGTTTTTCGGTGTCATCACCGCCTATGTCTCCGGCCCGACCGCCGGAAACTATGCCTTTTCCAGTTCACTGCCGGTTGCTGTGTTAAAAATGATGCTGCCGAATCTGTCTCCCCTTCTGGAGATCACGGAAGAAGAGATGAAAGGATGAACACCTTTTCAGATTCGAATGGTTAAACCGCCGCGGCAAGAAACACCGCGCTGAGAGCGCAAAGCGCCGCCCCGGCGGCGGGCGGGGTCAGGTTTTCCAAAACTTGGATGCGCTCCTTTTGTAGGCGAACGCCGCCAGCACAAGGGTCAGCAGGGGTTTTTACGCTGCGTCGGCGCAATCGCCTCAAACAGCGTGCAATTTTTAACGCATTCAACGCAACCCGCTACTCCCCCAAAAATCTCAATCCCGCTCACAGCGGCTTTTTCCTGAGGCATCAGGCAAGGATTCACTGGGTCCTTGCCCCGGTCTCCCGCCGGTAGGGGCAGTGGATTTCCCTGCAGAACCGGCAGGGCGCTTTCCACGGAATTTTTTTCGCCCCCACCATGACCGCGGATACGGATTTGGTGGGGATCATGGTTCCGGTGGCAAGGCAGTTCACCCCGATTTTTTCCGGGGCAAGGAACCGGCACAGGGTTTTCTGACCGGATTGAAGCCCCCAGTCGCAGTAGCCGGGGCTGAAGCGGCGGCTGCATTCATATCCGTCTGCGGCAAGCGCCTTTTTGATGTTTTCTTCCATCTGGTCCGCCAGGTTTTCCACCATCACGGCGCCGAAAGCGTCCAGAACAAACCGGTCAAAAAGCCTGTTTTCAGTAGATCCTTCATCGATCAGGCGATCAAGGTTTTCGCCCAGGGTGATCATAAAGCAGCAAAGAAAGGAAGGGGACTCCATTTTGTTTAAAAGGTCCGCCCATTTTTTGCTGTCGATGTTCACCCCCTCGCCCCTGATCTGTCCGGCTTCCCATCCGGAGATCCCTGCGGTGCGAAGGATGAAATCAGGGGCCACTGCATTTAAGCCTTCAGCAATGAGGTTTGTGATCCTGGCAGTCAGAGGTTTTGTGATTTTCTCCGGCGAATATCCCATCTGGCCGCAGATTAAGGGAAGCAATACTTTGATATCCTCTAAGGGCTGAATACCGCCGGGGTTTAGGTCAATCGGCTGCATGGGAGCTGTTTTGAACTTTAAGGATCCGCTGGGTCTCTTCAGGAACCAGGGTGGCGTTTTCCGCGTATCCGTCGGCGCCGATGCGTCGCGCGAGAACATTGTCAAAGGGCGCTCCGCCGACCAGAACGGCTGTTTTGGGAAACAATTTCTTGACCATTCGGATCAGCTCCGCCATGTTGTCGATGGGGGTGGACATCATGGTGGACAGGGCCAGAACCTCAGCCCCTGTGGCCTGGAGCTTTTCCAGAAAAATTTCGTTGGGAGTGTTTTTGCCCAGGTCATGCACCCGGTAGCCGGAAGCCCTCAGGACCG
>DYLE01000190.1 GCA_020722245.1 Desulfonema limicola | reverse complement strand
AACTTTTCGCCAAGTTCCAGACCAGCTTCTATTCCGACCCTGTGGACGCAGCATTTAAGGCGCTTGGAGTGGAGTAAGTTTTAAAATTTTGCGCCAATTCCTCAAGATGGAGAACTTTTTTCACGACCATCTACCTAAGAATATTATATATGGCGTACAGCGAAAGCGTCCCAAAAACGCAAGCCAGGGGCAACCAGAGCTGCTTCTGATAAGAAAAGGGCCGGCTTTTGTTCAAGCCAGCCCTTTTTTTATTCCACCTCCGGAAAAATGAGCCTAATCGTTCCCGGGTTTATACTTGAATGACAGCCGAACAGTCGCCCGGTATAGCACCACCTTTCCGTCCTCGAGCTTCATGTCCAGGTCCTTGATCTCCGCAATCCGGGTATCCCGAAGGGTCTTTGCGGCCGTTTCCACAGCAACTTTTGCGGCATCCTCCCAGGACTTGGTGCTGGAACCCACCATTTCGATGATCTTGTATACACTCTCGGCCATGATTTCCTCCTTTCCATTAAGGTTTTGGATTTGGGGGTTTTTAAAACGCAAATAACATAGACGGTAATGATCGTTTAGTAGCATAAACATCGTTTCTTGTCCATAAATTTTAAAAAACCAGCCAAAAAAAAACGCATCACCGGCATTAAAGAGACGCCAAATTAAAGTGCATGACTTGCAATCAAACGGGGATATGATTATACTTAATCACAATGAAACCGAAAGATGAAAAAATACCGAATCCAAAAGAGATCGAAAGGGAAATCTCCGAATTTCTAAGCCGTAAATACGGAGACCAGGTAAAGATCGTTTCCCCTTTTGTCTTTCCCCAGGAGGAACACTCCGAGGCGGACACCCCTTCCAAGAAAAAAAAGGGAAAGATCAACTTTGACCTGAAACCCGAAGAGATGATCGCCTACCTGGATCAGTATATTGTCCGGCAGGATGCGGCAAAACAGATTCTTGCGACGAAGATCTGCACCCATTTTAATCGCATTGAATACCAAAAAACCTTTCCGGACGGCGGTCCCTCCATATCCGGCGGAATCAAGAACAACGTTCTGATGATCGGCCCGACCGGTGTGGGCAAGACCTACATCATCAAGCTGATCGCCGCCAAAATCGGTGTGCCTTTTGTGAAAGGAGACGCCACCAAGTTCAGCGAGACCGGCTACGTGGGAGGAGACGTGGAGGACCTGGTTCGAGACCTGGTGCGGGAGAGCGATAATGATATTGAAATGGCGCAGTACGGTATCATTTATCTCGATGAGGTGGATAAAATCGCCTCCAGCCATCATCTGATCGGGCCTGATGTCTCCCGAACAGGGGTTCAGCGGGCGCTGCTCAAGCCCATGGAGGAAACCGATGTGGAGCTCAAGGTTCCCCATGATCCGATCTCCATGATTCAGGAGGTGGAGCAGTTCCGGAGAACCGGAAAGCGGGAAAAGCGTTCCATCAACACCAAAAACATCCTGTTCATCATGAGCGGCGCGTTCGCCGGGCTTCCGGAGATCATCAAAAAAAGAACAACCGCTCAAGGAATCGGGTTCGGCGCTCAGGTCAGCGGGCCGCGGGTGCAGACCGACATTCTAAAATTAGTAAAGGCGGAGGATTTGATTGAATTCGGGTTTGAATCGGAGTTTGTGGGCCGCCTTCCGGTCAAGGCGATATTTGACGCGCTCAATGAGAATGACCTGCTCAACATTTTAAAAAATCCGAACAATCCGGTCATTTTAAACAAAAAACTGGATTTCGCCACCTACGGCATCCGGATTGAATTCTCCGATGAGGCGCTCACTCTTTTGGCCCGCAAAGCCTATGCGGAAAACACCGGCGCTCGAGGTCTTGTCAGCGTGATTGAACAGGCGCTGATACCATTTGAAACAAAGCTGCCATCCACCGACATCAAAGAGTTTCCGGTCACGGCGTCTGTCATAGAGGACCCTGGAAAAAACCTGGCCCGCTGGTTGAATGCCTCGGAAGATGATGACCGATTAAAGGAATTTGAACGGATCGCGGCTGAAAACAAAAACAAGATCAAGCGCTACCTGACTGAAAACCAAAAGAACCTGACTGCCCAGTACGGACTCCCCCTGACCCCCTATCGGATTGAAAAAATCGCCGAAAATTACTGCTCTGCCGTCCTCGAAATCGGCAGCGCCGTAAAAAAAATAAAATCCCTCTATGACCGGATTAAAAAACTCGAAACCGATTTCTACACCCGTCATGACATCAACATCGTCCTTGAAGAAAACGCCATCGACCATATCCTCAAAAAATGGTCCGACGACTCCACAGCGCTGGAAGAAACCTATGAAAAGCTCACCACGTATTTCAAGCATGGCCTCAAGCTGATTCAGGATAAAACCGGTCGCCGGCGGTTTTTCATCCCGGAATCCGCGTTAATTTCTCCGGAATCCTTTTTAAACCAGCTGATTCGCAGCGAATTCAACAAGGATAAAACAGACGACGCGAAGGCGACTGCATTCCCGTTTAACCGGAGGCCGGATCATCCCTGAAAGGCGATCATTGCGGAAAGGATTTTCATGATCGGTATTTCAAAGCTTTATTGTTCAACCGTGGAGCCTTCCGATGCCCTGCGTTACGGCCGGCGGTCCAGCGATCTCCCCTCCCATCTGCTTCAGTTTTCCCAGGACAAAACACCTGTTGTTGTCTGGAACATCACCCGGCAATGCAACCTGAGGTGCATCCATTGCTACGCCAGTGCCGGGTCCGCACAACCGGCCAATGAACTGTCCACGGACGAGGGGATACGACTGATCGATGACCTGGCGAAGATGGGAGCGCCGGTGATCCTGTTTTCAGGAGGAGAACCCATGATGCGCAAGGATCTGCCCGAGCTTGCCGGGTATGCCGTCAAAAAAGGGATACGGGCGGTTATCTCCACCAACGGCACCCTGATCACCCGGGAGGCGGCTCAAAGATTGAAGAATATCGGGCTCTCCTATGTGGGCATCAGCTTGGACGGCGGCCAAGCCATCAACGACCGGTTCAGGGGGGTCGATGGGGCGTTTGCGGCGGCCCTAAAGGGAATTGAAAACAGCCAGGAGGCCGGGATCAAGGTGGGGCTGAGGTTTACCATGAACCGGTATAACGTGAATGAAATTCCTGTTCTGTTTGACCTGCTGGAGGAACGGGAGATTCCCCGTATCTGCTTCTACCACCTGGTGTATGCCGGTCGAGGATCCAATCTGGTGAACGACGACCTGTCCCATGAACAGACCCGGGCCGCCGTGGACCTGATCATGGACAGGACACGGGCGCTCCATGAAAAGGGAAAGGCCAAAGAGGTGTTGACCGTCGACAACCACGCCGACGGCCCCTACCTCTATCTGAGGCTGCGCCGGGAAGACCCGAAGCGGGCGGATAAGGCCCTGGAACTGCTGATGATGAATGAGGGGAACAACTCGGGAAGGGGGATCGGCTGCGTCAGCTGGGACGGCGAGGTGCATGCAGACCAGTTCTGGCGGCATTACAGCTTCGGCAATATTCGTAAACGGCCGTTTTCTGAAATCTGGAGCGACCTGTCCAACCCCCTGATGAAGAAACTAAAAGACAAGAAACAATACGTCACCGGAAGATGCGCCGGCTGCCGCTGGCTGGACATCTGCGGCGGAAATTTTAGGGTTCGCGCCGAGGCGGTTTACGGGGATATCTGGGCGCCTGATCCGGCCTGCTATCTGACGGACGAAGAAATCGCAAAAAATTAAAAAAAAAGGAACAAAAAATGCTTTTTCCGGATTACCGCGCAAGACGACTCCGGCAGAGTCCCGCCCTGCGCCGAATGGTGCGTGAAACGATACTTCATGTGGATGATCTGATTCTTCCGCTGTTTGCCATCGGCGGGAAAAACATCAAAAACCCCATCCCCTCCATGCCCGGCCAGTATCAGCTGTCCATCGACAACCTCGTCAAAACCGCTGAAAAGGCGCATGACCTGGGCATACCCGCGGTTATTCTTTTCGGTATTCCGGACAAAAAGGACCCCCTGGCGACCCGCGCCTATGCCAAGGACGGCATCGTTCAAAAAACCGTCGCGGCGGTCAAAAACCGGTTGCCGGAAATGGTCGTCATCACCGATGTCTGTCTTTGCCAGTACACGGACCACGGGCATTGCGGGGTGGTGGAAAAAGGCATGATCGATAATGATGCGACCCTTGATCTTCTGGCAAGAACCGCGGTCTCCCACGCGAAGGCCGGCGCGGACATGGTCGCCCCGTCGGATATGATGGACGGCCGGGTCATGGCCATACGGGAGGCCCTTGACGACAGCAATCTTATCAACACCCCCATCATGTCGTATGCAGCCAAATACTGTTCGGCCTTTTACGGGCCTTTCCGGGAGGCCGCGGACTCCGCTCCCAAATTCGGAGACCGGCGGACCTATCAGATGGACCCTGCAAACGCCCTGGAGGCGATCCGCGAGGTCACCCTGGATGTCGAAGAAGGGGCGGACATCATCATGGTCAAGCCCG
>DYLE01000189.1 GCA_020722245.1 Desulfonema limicola | reverse complement strand
AAGCACCCGGTTGGTCTGAGCGGCCTCGCTTCCTCCTTTTAAAAGGACCGCGTTTCCGCTTTTCAAACACAACGAGGATATCTGCACCAGGGCATCGGGCCGGGATTCAAACACAATGCCGATGACCCCGATGGGACAGCTGACCTTATACAGCTCAAGCCCCTTGTCAAGCTCCATGGCGCTTAGGATCATTCCCACAGGATCGGGAAGCCGGACCAGGCTGTTTAGTCCGTCGATCGCCTCGCAAATCTTGTCTTCGTCGAATTTCAACCGCTTCAGCAGCGGCGCGGCCAGGTTTTCCCTTTCGGCGGTTTCAAGATCCGCCAGGTTTGCGGATAGAATCCGCTGTCTGTTTTCCGAAAGAGCAAGACCGATCGCCTTGAGCGCTTTGTTTTTGACATCGCTTTTGACCGCGGCCATCTGAACAGCGGCCTGTTTTGCAAGCCTGGCGGTATGTTTGATATCCATGCGGGTCTCCTTTGGATCGAGGCGGCCTGATTATTTTCTGCTCAAAGGTGCTTATACCGGGCGGGCCGCCGGGCGCAGGTTGTTTTTTATATGGACTTTTTACCAGTTTATTTATAAAAATGACAAGCGGGTTTTTCAAAAGCGGTTGGTTTGCCAAAAAACACCGGCCTTATCCGCTGCGACCATTTGTTTCCTCAAAAAAACCATGACGCCAAAACAAAAGCCCATACCCAAGAGCGCGGCCCGGCCGTTTGCGAGCTTCCGGCCGTTTGTTCTTGCCGTTATCGTGCTTGCGGTTTTCGGGACACTGGCGTATTCCAACACCTTTTATTCCCCCTTTGTCTTTGACGACATCAACTTTATCACGAAAAACAACCCGGCTATTCACATCAAAGCCCTTTCATGGACAAATCTCAAGGAAGCCGTGCATAAGGCCCAGCCAGGTCATCGTGTCCTCCCCAAACTCAGTTTCGCCTTAAACTACTATTTCGG
The DNA here is from genome assembly GCA_020722245.1 of Desulfonema limicola. Lineage (GTDB taxonomy): Bacteria > Desulfobacterota > Desulfobacteria > Desulfobacterales > Desulfosalsimonadaceae > DYLE01. The sequence continues at coordinate 3,559 of DYLE01000189.1, read as the reverse complement.
CGATGAAAACCCGTTAGGATATCACCTCGTCAACCTGAAGATTCATCTGTTGACCGGGGTTTTTTTGTTTCTGCTTTTTTTTATGACCTTATCCAATTTCCCCGAGGCTGCGGGCTTTTCAGATTCAAATGGATCGCGGGAAGATCCGACGGCTTTGCTGCTGATCCCGTTTTTTGCCGCCCTGATCTGGCTGGTGCATCCGGTTCAGACCAGCGCGGTCACCTACATGTGCCAGCGCATGGCCAGCATGACGGCCATGTTTTATGTCCTCTCGGTGCTGCTGTATGTGAAGGCCAGGGTTCTGCTTGATGCGCGTAAAATAAGACCGGCCGCCCTGTTTTTTGCCGGATGCGCTATCGCCGGCCTTTTCGCGGTGGCCAGCAAGGAAAACGCCGCTACCCTTCCGATTTTCATTTTATTGTATGAATGGTTTTTCTTCCAGAATTTAAAAAATATCCGTTCCTCCCGGACCCTGCCGTGGGTCTTTATCGGTATCATTGTTTTTGCCGGGATCGGGTTGATTTTTCTTGGGGAAAGCCCGATTCAACGGATACTCGCCTCCTACGCCCGAAGGGAGTTCACCCTGCCCGAAAGGGTGCTCACCGAACTCCGGGTGGCGGCCTATTACCTGAGCCTTCTCGGATTTCCGCACCCGGAGCGGTTGATCCTGGACCACGACTATCCGCTCTCCCATTCGGTTTTAAATCCCGCAACCACCTTTACAGCCTTTTTGCTGATTATCACGCTTTTCGGGGTCGCCCTGTACAGCGCAAAAAAAAGACGGCTTTTTTCTTTTTGCATCCTCTGGTTTCTGGGCAACCTGGTGATTGAATCCTCGGTCATCGGGATTGAAATCATCTACGAGCACCGGCTCTACCTGCCTTCCATGATGCTCTTTCTTCCCGCCGCAATTTGGCTGTTTAAATCCGCGGGGACAAGAGGGGCTGTTGCAATCCTGACGCTGACGGCGATTTTGCTTTCCGCATGGGCCTACCAGCGCAACGAGATCTGGCGAAGCGATGTCTCCTTCTGGGCGGACTGCTCGGCCAAATCCCCGCAAAAGGCCCGGCCCTACCAGAACCTGGCCTACTCCTTACAGATGGCGGGCCGGTATGCGGAAGCGATCCCCAATTATCAGAAATCCATCGAGATCAAGCCGCATCCTGTGGCCTATTACAACCTGGGGCTGTCCCTGGTCCGGGAAAAGAACTACCTGGAAGCGGCCGACGCCTATGTCAACGCCGTAAAAACAGGCTACAGCACGGCGCAGGTTCAAAGCAACCTGGGCCAGGCGCTTATCCATATGGGTGAACTGCAAGCCGCCCTGGTGCATTTTAAGCAGGCGGCCGCCGCAAACCCGCCGGATCCGGCAGCCAGGTTTAAGGTCGCCGAGACGGAAAAATTTTTAAAAAACTGCGGCGAACCGATTAATTGTGTTAAACGGCTCATCTCCCTGGAGCCGGACAACCCGGCCCTGTATTATAAGCTGGGAGTGCTTTATGAACGGCAGGGAAACCTTGAGCAGGCCGCCTCGGCCTTTGAAACCGTGCTTGCCAAAATCGATAACCCCTTTGAAAGGCTGTATCTGATGGGATTAAACCGGCTGGCGAACGTGTATCACCTTCGCGGCGAAACCGGCCGCAGCCTTGATCTTTTGCACAAGGCCGTTCACAAGACGCCGGATCAGCCCTACCTTTATTATCGAATCGCTTATTTCTATGCCCAGCAGCAGCATCGGGAAAAAGCCAAAGACTGGCTGGAAAAGGCGATTCAAAAGGGTTTTTGTGATTTTCATCAGATCGAATCGGATCAAGGCTGGGAATGGCTCAGGCAAACGCCGTATTATCAAAATCTGAAAAAAAGTTTTAATGGCTGCGTAAAAACTCAACTGTGAGCGAGATTGAGGATTTTGGGGCCCCGAAAGACTCACGAAGCGAACAGTTTTGACTTCCAAGGAACTTAGGTTGTTCAAATTCGAAAAATGAAGGATTTAACCACAGAGATAAGATGAGAAGGCTGACCTCCAGCGAGTTGTGATATAATCACGCTCAAAAAATTATTAACGCAGTCAGTAAAGCTGCAAAAAATTAAAGGAGGCCAGCCATGTTAGAGACTATCACAATTGGAATGGCTTTGGGAGACAAATACAACATAGCGGTTGTATTTGATAAAAAAGGTGCTGAAACAGAGGTCGCCAGGTTGAAAAACACCAAGGCGGGTATAACTGAATTTTTTAATGGTTGTCGAGGGGCGACGGTGGCCATCGAAGCGGGAACGCATTCTCCGTGGATCAGCCGTTTGTTGGAAGAGATGGGATGTCGCGTTTTTGTCGGCAATCCGCGCAAGCTGCGATTCATCTGGGAAAGCAAAGACAAATCCGATGAGCGTGATGCGCGGATGCTGGGCATGGTTTGCCGCGTAGAACCGAGGTTGCTGTCTCCGCTGCATCATCGTGGTCAACAGGCCCAAGCGGATCTGTCTACAATCAAGTCCCGCGACATATTGGTGAGGACCCGGGCCAATTTGATTAACCATGCCCGAGGAATCGTGAAAAGCACGGGCGAGCGTCTTCCTGCCTGCAGCACGGAGAGCTTTGCCCGTCGCTGCGAGGAGATCGTACCGTCGGAACTACGGCCGGCACTTCAACCGATATTTGAGGCCATCAAGCAGTTAAACATACTGATTCGTGAATTTGATGTGAAAATTGAAGAACTGTGCCGGGATAGATATCCCGAGACGGAGCGTTTACGGCAAGTACCGGGAGTCGGTCCGATAACGTCACTTGCCTATGTATTGAGCATTGAAGATCCTTCCCGGTTTGCAAAAAGCCGGCAGGTTGGGCCTTTTGTAGGACTGACACCCAAGCGTGACCAGTCGGGTGACACAGACAAGCAGCTTCGAATCAGCAAGGCAGGCAATGAATATCTTCGACAACTGCTGGTCGGGAGCGCTCATTATATTATTGGCCCCTTTGGGCCGGACAGCAATCTGCGGCGTCACGGTCTGGGTATTGCCGCGCGTGGCGGCAGAAACGCCAAAAAACGGGCCGTCGTCGCAGTGGCGCGCAAGTTGGCCGTATTGCTGCATCAGTTATGGATAAGCAATCAAGCATACGAGCCGTTTTACAATATGAAGCAGGTGAGAGCCGCTTAAGATGAACGCCGCGCAAAACCATCAAGGGCTCCGACGGGCTGATTGGGGGCCCATTCTCGCCCTTGACGGTTTTGCGCTTGAACCGAGGAACACCGGAATAATAGGTATTGGAGTCCAGATGTCTCATCCAGGGGACTGCGGTCTGTGCCTTGCACCGGTTGGTTGCCGCCAACACAGAACGAGTGCGCCACAGAGATGGCAGCCCCTCCTTTTGGATCTTAATATGCACCGGGGCCAATAGGCAGTCCCATAAAAGAGTGCGGATGGAAGCATGACGGGAGAGACTCACTGGACCACTGGAGGCAATGTAATCCGTGAACGGATTATCTATTTGACAAGCCTTCTCATGGAAGAGATCACAGAGGGTACAGAAAAAAATTTTTTCATTTATTTTCTCTGTGCCCTC
>DYLE01000188.1 GCA_020722245.1 Desulfonema limicola | reverse complement strand
CCTACCCATACAAAAAACTGACTTTGACGAATCCCTGAAGACAGACGGTTCCCCCCTTGCTTTGGGTCCATGCCTGTGCTAAAAAAACCAGAGGTATAAAAAGGGGTTGTCTATAAGGGGGGCATAAGCCTCCGCCCGAGCCGGACGCATATAAGGTGAGAAAAAAATGTGTGAAGCAAATGCATACCTGATCGATGGGGATAACCGGCAGCTGATCATGGAGGCCGTCGACACGGTGGAGCCGGAAGAGGATGGATACAAACTGGTTAATATTTTCGGCGAGCAGAAGTTCGTCAAGGGCTATATCCATTCCCTGTCCCTGGTGGATCACAAGGTCTATTTTAAACCATCCGCCTAGTTGATGAAGATCGCCATTGCGAAAAACGCGGGCTTCTGCATGGGGGTGCGCCGGGCCGTGGAGATGGCGCTGGACGCCTCAAATCGAACCGCCGGACCGATCTATTCCTATGGCCCGCTGATTCATAACCCCCAGGTCCTGGATGTTCTGGGGAAAAAAGGGGTATCCGTCATCAAGGAGGCGCCCGGGGAGGCATCGGGCACGGTCATCATCCGGGCTCACGGGGTTCCGCCCAAGGACCGGGAGGCGTTGATTCAGGCCGGATTTAACCTCATCGACGCCACCTGCCCCAAGGTGATCAAGGTCCAGTCCATCATCGCCCGGCATGCCCGGCAGGGGTACGCGGTCATCATCATCGGCGACCGGACCCATCCGGAGGTAAAGGGTTTGCTGGGATACGCCGGGGAGAACGGGTATGTCGCCGATTCCATCGAGGCGCTGGAGGTCCTGCCGGTATTTGATCAGGCCATCATCGTGGCCCAGACCACCCAGAATACGGAGCTATTCAGGCGGGTGAGCTCCTGGGCCGCAACCCATCATCCCCATTACCGGATTTTTAACACCATCTGCGATTCCACCGAGAAACGCCAGGATGAGGTCAGGCGTTTTGCAGCAGGCGTGGACGCCATCGTGGTGGTGGGGGGGTATAACAGCGGAAACACCCAGCGGCTTTTTGAGATCGCCAGGGAGACCGGAAAACCCGCTCTGCATATCGAGACCGAAGCCGATCTCGACCTCAGCCGGCTCGGCGATGCCCAGCGGATTGGAATCACCGCGGGCGCCTCCACCCCCAACTGGGTGATCAAACGGGTTTACCGAAAACTTGAAAACCTGCTGATCCTTCGAAAAAGCCGGTTGACGCGATGGGTTTATCGGCTTCAGCGAAGCCTTCTGCTTTCCAACCTTTACCTGGCCGCCGGCGCAGGAGGCCTCAGCTACGCATCCGCCTTGCTTCAGGGGATATCCCCCCGCATAAACAGCATCGCCATCGCCGTCCTGTACCTGTTGTGCATGCATATGTTCAACAACCTGGTGGATTCGACCTCGGACCGGTATAACGACCCGGACCGGGCGATGTTTTACCAGAAAAACCGCATTCTCCTGTCTGTCTCGGCCTTTGCCGCCGGGGTCGCCTGTCTGTCTGTGGCGTATCTGATGGGGATGCTTTTTTTTGTGCTGCTGGTGTGCATGTGTTTTACGGGGATCGTCTACATCGCCAGCCTGGTGCCCAGGGGATTTGCTTTAAAGATCCAGCCGAAAATAAGGGAGATCCCCGGATCAAAAACCATCCTGGTGGCCATGGCCTGGGGGATCACCACGACCGTTATTCCGGCGATTTACGGATTCGGTCAGATCAGGGGAATCACCCTGCTGGTTTTTTTCTGGGCGGTCTGCCTGGTGTTTGTGCGCACCGCGTTTTTTGACATCCTGGATATCCAGGGGAGCCGCATCGTGGGGAAGGAGACCCTTCCCATTCTGCTGGGTGAAAGCCGGACCATGCGCCTGTTGAAGATCCTATCTCTTTTTGCGGCGGCCCTTTTGTTTTCAGCCTCCGGGGCCGGGGTGCTTTCCCCCCTGGGTTATCTGATGGCCATCTGTCCTTTATCCATGCTCACCTTATTGTACGCCCATGAGCGGGAGGGGTTTTCTCCGGGGCTGCGCCAATGCTTTTTAATGGAGAGCCATTTTATCCTGGCGGGGTTGATCGCTCTTGTCTGGTCTGCGGTTTAAACCGCGTGGGGCGGATGTTCTTTTCCCCCATATCTTCGGTTCTATACCGGCCAGTATTCGGGAGATGTTGTCGTGGTGGCGCAGGATGATGACTGCGGACATGATCATGGCGCATCCCACAGGGATCCATGACGGCTCTGCCCAGACCGTTCCCATGGGAAGGGCGACTGCGGCGGCCAGCGAGCCGGCCGACACCCGTTTTAAACCCACGGCTGCGGCCAGAAAGACCATGAAGGCCACGGCCAGGCCAAACGGTGAAAGAACGGCAAAACACCCGGCGGCAGTGGCCACCCCCTTGCCGCCGGTTTTAAACCCAAGGTATACGGGAAACAGATGGCCTGAAAACGCGGCCAGGGCCGTCAACGCAGCGTACCCCTGGGCGGCTGTATCGCCTTTTTCGGCCATCAGGAGGCCGGCCAGGTAAACCGGAACCGCGCCTTTAAGGATGTCGCAGGCCAGGGTGGCGATGCCCAGACCCCAGCCGCCGGCCCGCCAGGCGTTGGTTGCGCCGATGTTGCCGCTTCCGATTTGCCTCAGGTCCTTGGATGCAAAGATCCGGGAGAGGATCAGCCCGAAGGGGATAGCGCCCAGCAGGTAGGCGAAGACCAGGCCGCCTGCCCATAGACTGACCGGGTTAGAATTTATGCCGGTGTTTGCAATGATATCCGCAATTCGATTCAATCCCGAAAGCATGAAACCAGGTTAGCTGATTTTTTTTCTTTTATCAAGCGTGCATATTTTAAAACAGAGGCCGAGATGGAGCCGATACATATTCCCATAGACGGGGAGCTGGATCTGCATACCTTCAACCCCGCTGAGGTCGGCAATCTGTTGGATGATTACATATCCGCCTGCATGGAAAAGAAGATTTACGCCCTGCGGATCATTCACGGTAAAGGAGGGGGGATACTCAAAAAACGGGTCTGCGCCCATCTGGAAAAGCACCCGGCCGTGGCGTCATTTTCCGATGCGCCCATGGAGGCCGGCGGATGGGGGGCCACCCTGGTGTCCTTAAAAAGGCCGCCTCAGGATCAGTGACCCCCAGCCAGAATGCCGCTGGCCGCCAGGGCAAGAATAATCACCTCAAGAGCGGCCATGCTGGCGTAAAGGAAGTCCTTTTTTTTCAGCAACAAAGGGATGACGATGATGTAGCAGACGATGGTCAAGAGGGCCAGGATGGCGATTCCGATAAAGTTTAAAAAATCGCCTTGATCGATCATGGAAACCCATCCCCATCCGGTGGGGATATTCGCGGCATGCAGGTAGTCCGAAGACGACATGCACCAGAGCCCCGGCAGCTCATCCATGGGAATGCAGGGGGTCATGACACCCAGGGCGTAAACAATAAAGGTGATAAAAAGGATAAGCAGGCCGAGATACATCCCTTTTTCAAGCATACGGGCATAAAGAATCTGTTCCCTTGAAGCCTCTCCTGTTTCTCGGGTTAAATCCACGATCCCATCCTCCTGATCCCTTTATGGTTTATAATCCATTGATATCAAAAAATATCAAATCCCAAAGCCCTTTAACAGCGCCCTGACCCCTGAAAAGGCCAGCATGGCGATGACAATCCAGCGGATCGCCGAGGGCTTGGCGACCCTAAGCAGCCGCACCCCCACGAACGAACCCAGCATGATCCCCACCACCGACGGGACCACGATCATCGGAATGATACACCCCTGGTTCATGTAGACCCAGGCCGCGGAGGTGTCCGTGATGGAAAGCAAAAATTTGCTGGTGGCCACGCTGATCTTGAGCGGCGCCCCCATCAGCAGGTTTAAGACCGGCACATTGGCCCAGCCTGCCCCCAGCCCGAACATGCCCGCCATGATGCCGATGATGATAAACAACATCAGACCGAGCGGGGTCCGGTGGATTTTCCAGTCCACGGTGCGGTTCAGGCTGTCCTCATAGTAAACGCCGTAAATTTTGAGGATCGAAGAAAGCCTGTCGGATTTTTCCACATCGGGGAACACGGATTTTTTGGCTGTGAGCATCAGCGCGCAGATGCCGATAATCACGGCCCCCAATGTAATCTGTACGATCTGCGTGGGCAGCGCCAGGCCGATCATCGCTCCGGTGATGGCGCAGGTCGAGGCGATCAGCGCAATCGGCATGGTGCCGAACAGTTCATTGCCCCACGGGGTGTAGTCGATCAGCAGGATCAGGACGATTTCAAGCGCCACCCCGGCGAGAATCAGGTGATTGTCCAGCAGATTCCGGGAAAATATCGAATCGCGGTCGCTGCGGCAGATGAATACGTTGACCACCTGCATCACGATGATCGCGCTCAAGGTAGCCGTGGTCGCCTGGAGATAAAGCGCATCATGCGCGGACAATGCCGTGCCGTACTGCCATCCTCCGCCATGCAGCACCCAGAAGAAAGCCATCAGCGCCGCAAGCGCTTCCAGGATACCCAGAAACAGGTAGGCACGCAGCAGCAAGGCGCCGCCAAGCAG
>DYLE01000187.1 GCA_020722245.1 Desulfonema limicola | reverse complement strand
TGGGTCGCTGCGAACCGGGATTTCCGGGTACTGGGCCGGGTTGAAGAAAAAGTTTGCCATGAATTTGATGATCAGCGCCATGTTCACATGGACCGTGCCTTCAAGCTTGGGGAGGGCCCGAATATCCTTGACCGCCATCTCAAAGTACATGTCCTTTTCAAAACCCCTGGCCGCGATCACGTCCCAGAGCAGGTTAATCACCTCCTCCCCCTGGGTGGTGACCTTCATTTTCACCATGGGGTTGTAAAGCAGGTACCTGCGGTCGTTTTCCGAGGCGGAGCGCATGTAATCGGTGGCCCGCTGGGAAAACAGCCTCATGGCCACCAGCCGGGCGTAGGCGTCGGTGAAGAGCTGTTGGATATGGGGAAAGTCCGTGACCCACTTGCCGTAGAGGTTCCTGTGGCTGGCATGGTTGATGGCCTCATAAAAGGCATGGGTGCAGATGCCGATGGACGCCCATCCCAGATTGAACTTGCCGATGTTGACGGTGTTTAAGGCGTCGTCCCAGGCGTCGCGCCCGGTGGAGAGGATGTCCTCATCCGTGATCGGATAGCCGTTTAAGGCGTATTCGGCCACATACCCGTCCCAGTTCACCACGTTCTGCACCAGGGTGTAGTTTGGATGCTCCGGGCTGACCGCAAAGAACACGTATTCATCGGTCTCCGAGTTCTTGCCGAAGGTGGAGACGATGGCCGCCTTATTCGCGTTCCCGATGTAGTACTTTCCGCCGTCCGCCACATACCTGCCGTCTCCCAGAGGGGTTAAGGCCATCTCGGAGGAATACAGGTCCGCGCCGTGGGCCCTTTCGGACAACCCAAAGGCGAAGATGCCGCCTTCCTTGAGCAGGGCCGCGGTTTTTTTCTTCATCTTTTCATTTTTGCTCATCCAGAGCGGGCCCAGCCCCAGAATGGAGACCTGCCAGGCGTACCAGTGGGAGAGGGTGTAAAACCCCAAAATTTCGTTGAAGTCACAGTTCCTGAAGGTGTCCCAGCGCATGTCCGGGTTTCCCCCGGCATACTGCTCAGGGGTGAGCAGGGTGGCGAAGATCTGATTTTCCTTAAGGAAATTTATAAAATCAGCATACCATATCCGTTCATGGTTGTCCGATTTCAGCCTTTTTTTCCCCCTGGATTCAAAATATTCAATGGTCTTTTTCATGATCTGTCTGGATTTTTCATCCAGGTGCGCAAATCCCTCTGTTTTCGGGTTGAGCAGCAGCATGACGTTTTCTCCTTTTAATTTAAGATTTAAGTAAGTTATATTAAATATCTCAATAAACGCTTTAATAAAATGCGTTCTTCCGGTTTAAGGGGTTTCAAGATTTTCTGGTTTGCTTTTTTGCGCTCTGCGATGAGGCGGTCCTTGGCCTGGTTGGCCTTTTCAGAAGGGTAGATCCGCTGCACCCGCCCGTCATCAGGATCCTGTTTTTTGATGATCCAGCCGGTATCGGACATCCGCTCCAGAACCCCGGACAGGGTGGCCTTATCCAGGATCAGCAGCTTGCCGATTTCCGCGGCGGTCATTCCTTCTCGGTACCACAGCCCCTCCAGCACCAGGTGTTGCATGTTGGTCAGGCCATAGGGCTTGAGCCGTTTTGCGAAATCCCCGTGAGCCTTCTGGTAGGCCTTTCCCAGAAGGAACACCATGCATTCGGGCAAATCTTCAGGCAGCTTTGACATGGTTTAAATCCTTCGCATACGAACTAATAGGATGCGAAGCCGGGGATGTCAAACAGAAAAATCGGCCATGCGGATTTGTCATTGAAAAAATTGACTTGCCGGTTGTTTTTTGTCATATGTAGCTGTAAAAAATTTTTGCTGCGCCTGCCTGGTTTCAGTAGGAAGGCGGATTTATAGAAAACGGAGGAACACATGCCGATCTATGAATTTTATTGTAAAAACTGTCACATGGTCTTTAATTTCTTTTCAAAAACCGTAAATACCGATAAACAGCCCATCTGCCCGAGATGCAGAAAGAACCGGTTGACCCGGCGGGTGTCGATGTTTGCCGTGACCGGAAGGGCTAAGGATGCCGACGATACGGACCTGCCCATTGATGAGTCCAAAATGGAAAAGGCCATGGAGATGCTGGGACGGGAAGCCGAGGGGATCAGCGAGGACGACCCCCGCCAGGCCGCGCGCCTGATGCGCAAGCTCACCGATGCGACGGGAATGGAACTCGGCAGCGGCATGGAAGAGGCGTTAAGCCGCATGGAGGCCGGCGAGGACCCGGAAAGCATCGAGGCGGAGATGGGGGAGCTCATGGAGAGCGAGGAGCCGTTTATTCTGCCCGGAAAAAAGAAGGGACGGACGGAAAAAAAGAGGGTTCCCCTCAAAAAGGATGACACCCTCTATGAGCTTTAGCTTTAGTCCCGCTAAAGGCCGGTTTTCAATGAACCTATATTTTCTTCCTGCAAGAATGCATCAATTAACCCCGGAGATCACGGAGGACACGAAGAAAAAATAATTTTTTCTCTCTCCTCTATGGTAAAAATATTTTATAAAACCAATAAGTTATTTTCTTACAGTCAGGCGGAATAAATCACCTTTTACGATGGGATAAAACCCAGCACTCGAGCAGAATGGAGGAAGGCACACATGAAAAGCAAGAAAGCGGATCTGGCCGGACCGGGAATCGGAAACTATAAGGAACTGGAAAAAAACCTGCCCGATGACTATGAGGCGCTTCTTTCCCCCATGGAAAGAATGAAGGCCGTTTTTGCCATAAAGAACTACATCGAGGCGAATTTATGCAGGGAACTCAACCTGCAGATGGTTCAGGTTCCTCTGATCGTGGACCGGGAGAGCGGCATGAACGATTACCTGGACCGGGACGGCTCGCGGACCCCTGTGGAGTTTCCCTGCGGGCTGGGGCTGGATCAACCCATCCGGGCCCAGGTGGTCCAGGCCGCGACCAAGTGGAAGCGCATGGCGCTCAAGCAGTTCGGCTGTAAGATCGGGGAGGGGATCTGCACCGATATGCGGGCCGTGCGCAAGGACTATTTCCTGGATCATGACCACAGCGCCTATGTGGACCAGTGGGACTGGGAGCGGGTGATCACCCCGGAAGACCGGAACATTAATTTTTTAAAAGAGGTTGTCAGAAAAATCTGGAAGGTGATCCGGGGGGCGGGAACCCTGGCCCAGGAGATGTTTCCGGCCTTAAAAACCGACCGATACCCCGATATCCCGGAAGAGCTTGTGTTCCTTCATGCCGAGGAAATTCTGGATATGTATCCGGACCTGCCTCGAAAGGAACGGGAGACCCGGGTCCTCCAGGACAAGGCTCCGGCGATTTTTATCATCGGCATCGGTCAGATCCTCAAAGACGGTTATCCCCACGAGATGAGGGCCGCGGATTATGATGACTGGATCACCCCCACCATCGTCAAGAACGGCGAGCAGTATTACGGGTTAAACGGCGATATCCTGGTCTGGAACCCGGTGACCAGGCGGCGCCACGAGCTGACCTCCATGGGGATACGGGTGACCAAGGACACCTTAAAGCTTCAGCTTAAGATGTCCGGACAGGAGGAGTTTTTAAAACTCCCTTACCACCAGGCGATTTTAAACGATGAGATACCGCTTTCCATCGGCGGCGGGGTGGGCCAGGGCCGGACCTTTATGTACCTGCTGCGCACCGCCCACATCGGCGAGGTGACGGTTTCCGTGTGGCCGAAGGTCCTCCGGGAGATCTGCCAAAAGAAAAACATTCATGTTCTGTAATCAGGTGGCGAATGAACAGACGCACAAGAATCAAAGATCTCCTCGCCTCGGAAACCCCCCTGGACCAGGTCGTGGTCATGGGATGGGTCAGGACCCGGCGCGATTCAAAGGGGTTTTCCTTTCTGGAGCTAAACGACGGCTCCTGCCTGGCGAACATTCAGGTGGTGGCCGACAGCTCTTTAAACAACTATGAAAAGATCACCCGGCTGCTTGCCGGGTCCGCGGTGGCGGTTTCCGGCAGCCTGGTGGAGTCCCCGGGCTCCGGCCAGAAGTGGGAGGTTTCCGCAAAGCAGGTGGACATCATCAGCATGGCTCCGGAGAGCTATCCCCTTCAGAAGAAACGCCACAGCGATGAATTTTTGCGGACCATCGCCCACCTGAGGCCGCGAACCAACAAGTACGGCGCGACCTTTCGGATCCGATCCGAGCTTTCTTTCGCCATTCATAAGTTTTTCAGGGACAGGGGTTTTGTTTATATCCATACCCCGATACTCACCGGCTCGGACTGCGAGGGCGCAGGGGAGCTGTTTCGTGTGACCACCCTGGACATGGAAAATCCACCCCGGAACAACGGCCGGATCGATTATGCCGAAGATTTTTTCGGCAGGGAGGCGGGGCTTACGGTTTCCGGCCAGTTGTCCGCGGAGATGTTCGCCCTGGCATTGGGGGATGTGTACACCTTCGGCCCCACCTTTCGCGCGGAAAACTCCAACACCTCCCGGCATGCGGCGGAGTTCTGGATGCTGGAGCCCGAGATGGCGTTTTGTGGTCTTTATGGGGACATGGATCTTGCCGAGGAGATGTTAAAAAACCTGGCCGCAACG
>DYLE01000005.1 GCA_020722245.1 Desulfonema limicola | reverse complement strand
AAAATTTCGGCCCGGCCGAGAAAAAAATCGGGGTTTTCTGTCAGGCACTAAATAGCTTTTTATGAACAACCCCTTTTTTTGTTGTCAGCCGCCGGCGAGAGTGATTAGAATGACGCCCAAAATAGGATAGCCTCACAAATTTTTATGCCGACCCCATACCACCGATCAACCAGCATGAGTTTTTTAAAAAAAATACAGGAAACGATTTCAGCCTATTGCATGCTAAAGGAAAGAGACGCCGTCCTTGTGGGGGTGTCCGGAGGTCCGGACTCCATGGCGCTGCTTTATGCCATGCGGGATTTATCCGATGTTTACCGGATTCGCCTGGGCGTCGCCCATTTAAACCACGGGCTCAGGCAAAAGGATTCCGATAGAGACGCTGAATTTGTCGTCTGCCAAGCCGAAAAACTGAACCTGCCCTGTTATGTAGAGAAAAAAGACATCGCCGCAGCCCATAAAAAAACAGGGGGATCCCTTGAAGAGGCCGCTAGAACCGCCCGCTATGATTTTCTTTTCAAAACAGCCGCAACCCAGGGGTTTGACCGGATCGCAGTCGGGCATCAGCAGGATGATAATGCGGAGCTGATCCTGCTTTATCTGCTGAGGGGAAGCGGTGCCGCGGGTTTAAGCGGCATTCCGCCGGTCAGGGAAAAAATCATCCGTCCGCTGATTCAAACCTCACGGGCTGAAATCCTGGATTTTTTAAAAATAAATAAAATCCCGTATGTTATTGATCGGTCCAACGCGGATCAACACTTTATCAGAAACCGAATCCGGCACCAGCTTCTTCCCCTCCTGAAACAGAGGTATAACCCCAAGATTGTGGAATCTTTAAACCGCCTTGGAATGATCCTTCAAGCCGACGAGGACTGGATTGACGACCATGCCTATACCATTCTTGATGAAATAACCTTTGAGGCCGGGCCTGACCGCCGAGTCCTTTCTAGAAAAGAACTGGTCCGGCTTCCTGTTGGTCTTCAGCAACGCGTGATCCGCAAGGCCATCTTCCAGGTAAAAGGAAACCTTAGACGAATCAGTTACGCCCATACTGAAATGGTCAAAAGGCTTGCGGAAAACACCGCCACCGGCCTGTGCATCGACCTGCCGGACCGGATTCGGGTCTGTCGACGGGCCGATCATCTGGTCATCACCCGGGAAAAACAGAGTCTGCGTTCTTTACCCCATTCGGAAATAGTCCGTGTTTGTCCAGAGTTCGCCTATACCATCTTACAATCGGACATACCGGACGAAAGCGGGCCGCCGGGAAAACCGCTCTATATTAAGGAAACCGATGCCTTGCTGAATCTGAAGCGGATCGACCGCTGTCTGGTGAAGGACCTGAGAGGATTCGATGACCGAATTGCTTACCTGGACTGGGATCGGCTTAAATTTCCTCTGGTCATTCGAAACCACCGGCCCGGAGACCGGTTTACACCTCTTGGCATGAAAGGCTCCCAGAAGCTTAAAAAATTTTTTACAGACCATAAGATCGATTCCCAGAAGCGGAGGGTTACGCCGGTGATTTCCGACCATGAAGGAATCGTATGGGTTTGTGGGATTCGCATATCTGAACGCATCAAGGTGACAGAGACCACGGCTACGGTGTTAAAGGCGGAATTCCTTGAAGCAGGCTTTTCCCCAAAAAAGTCTTTAAAAATTTTTAAAATATGAGTATATTAAAATTTTTTTTAGAATGCTGGTCTAATAAAAAGGCGGAGGTTATTTTACTCTCTTAAAATCGGTATTATCTTAAACACAAGATAATCGAAAACCCCCGGCTAATTGAAAACACGGTTTATCCTGAGGCCAAAAGAGGCCGTCAGGGGCGATCCGCAGGTGTGGAGGAGAATTTTGAACAATTTTAATAAAAATCTAGCGCTTTGGGTCATCATCGTGCTGATGGTGATCATGCTGTATAATATCTTCAATCAGCAGCATCAGGGCGAAGCCGAACTCGGGTACTCCGAATTTCTGGCCATGGTCGAAAGCTCACAGGTCGCCAGCGTGCTTGTTCAGGAGCATGAGCTGACCGTCACCGATCAATCCGGAAAAAAATTTCGCGTGTATGCCCCCCAGGACAACGACCTGATCCCCCTTCTCAGAAAAAAGAGGGTCTCCATCACGGCCAAACCTTTGCAGGAAACCCCCTGGTTTATTTCCATTCTGGTTTCATGGTTTCCCATGATTTTGCTGATCGCCGTCTGGGTGTTTTTTATGCGCCAGATGCAGAGCGGCGGCGGCAAGGCGCTGTCATTCGGGAAAAGCAGCGCCCGCATGCTGTCCAACCAGACGGAAAAGGTAACCTTTGACAACGTGGCGGGCGTGGATGAGGCCAAGGAGGAGGTTGCTGAGATCGTCGAGTTTCTAAAGGATCCTAAAAAATATACCCGGCTGGGCGGACGGATTCCAAAAGGGGTGCTGATGATGGGGGCGCCGGGAACCGGAAAGACCCTTCTGGCCCGGGCGATCGCCGGAGAGGCCGGGGTTCCGTTTTTTTTCATCAGCGGATCGGACTTTGTCGAAATGTTCGTTGGGGTCGGCGCTTCCCGGGTGAGAGACCTTTTTGTTCAGGGCAAAAAAAACGCCCCCTGCATCATTTTTATCGATGAGATCGACGCGGTGGGCCGGCACCGGGGCGCCGGGCTGGGCGGCGGGCATGATGAACGGGAACAGACCCTGAATCAGCTGCTGGTGGAGATGGATGGGTTTGAATCCAATGAAGGGGTGATCCTGATCGCTTCCACCAACCGGCCGGACGTGCTTGATCCGGCGCTTCTGCGGCCCGGTCGTTTCGACCGGCAGGTGGTTGTGCCCATGCCGGACATCAAGGGACGCAAGGAGATCATCAACGTCTATATCAAAAAAACCCCCATCGGCCCCGACGTCAATCCTGATGTGCTGGCCAAGGGCACACCGGGGTTTTCCGGAGCTGACCTGGAAAACATGGTCAACGAGGCGGCCCTGATCGCCGCGAAAAAAGGCAAAGACCAGTTGACCATGGAGGACTTTGAGGACGCCAAGGATAAAATTTATATGGGGCTGGAGCGGAAATCCAAGGTCATCAAGGAGGAGGACAAAAAAACCACGGCCTACCATGAAGGGGGGCACGCCCTGGTCGCCCGTTTTCTTCCAGGCACGGATCCGATCAATAAAATCACCATCATTCCGCGCGGCAGGGCCGCCGGGGTGACCTGGTTTTTGCCCGAGGAAAAGGATTTCAAGTATAAGGATCAGCTTTTAAGCGAGCTCGCCGTGACCATGGGCGGCAGGGTCGCTGAAGAGCTGGTGTTCAACCGGATCAGCACCGGCGCGGCCAATGACATCAAGCAGGCCACTGAACTTGCCGGCAACATGGTCCGGTCCTGGGGAATGAGCGATGCGCTGGGGCCGCTTTCCTATGCCAAGGGGGAGGAGCATATCTTCCTCGGCAGGGAAATCGCCCAGCACCGGGATTACTCGGAGGAAACCGCCAGAAAAATCGATGAGGAGGTTTCCCGCATCATCAGGGAGAGCTACGACCGGGCCAGGCAGATCCTTAAGGAAAACATGGATATCCTGCATAAGCTCTCGGGTCTGCTCATAGAAAAAGAGACCGTCATGGGCAAGGAGCTGGATGAGCTGATCCGCGCCATGCGGCCCGGCATCCGGCTTCCATCGGACTCCGAAAAAGAGACCGCTTCAGGAATAAAAAGTCCGCATGAAGATATATAGACTGGCCTGGCGCGGCCGAGAAATGGAGCTGGGCCGGCGCACCCGGATCATGGGGATACTCAATGTCACCCCGGATTCGTTTTCAGACGGCGGCCGGTTTTTTGACCCGGACCGGGCCATCGCCCACGCGGAACGGATGGTTGAAGAGGGGGCGGATATCATCGATGTCGGCGGGGAATCCACCCGGCCGTTTTCCAAGCCTTTACCCGTCCAGGAGGAAGAGCAACGCGTCCTGCCTGTGATTGAAGCCCTGGCGAAAAGGCTGCCGGTCCCCATTTCCATCGATACTACAAAATCCGCCGTGGCCCGCCGGGCGATTTCAGCCGGGGCCTCCATCATCAATGACATCAGCGCCCTGCGCTTCGACCCGGAAATGGGAGCCCTCGCCGCATCCCAGGATGTACTGCTGATCCTGATGCATATGAAGGGAACCCCTGAAAACATGCAGGTCTCTCCCGTCTATGACGATCTGATGGGCGAGATTCATGGTTTTTTATTAAAGGCCATCGCCAGGGCCGAGGGGTGCGGGGTTTTAAGATCCCACCTCATTGTTGATCCGGGTATCGGTTTTGGAAAAACCGTTATGCATAACCTGTGCATCATCAACCATCTGGAGCGGTTCTTGGATCTTGATGTACCCCTGCTGGTGGGGCCTTCTCGAAAGGCCTTTATTCGAAAAATTTTAACACCCCGGGACGGAACAGAACCAAAACCGGATCACCCGGCTGTCGAAACCGGCACCCAGGCCTCAGTGGCCGCCGCCGCGATTCGGGGCGCCCACATGGTCCGGGTTCACAATGTCGCCAACACCCGCGCCACCCTCAACATCATCGACGCGATTTTGGAATCCGATCCCCCACTATAAAAGGAGAAGCGGTATGCTGCTGGTCATGGATATCGGAAACACCCATACGGTCATCGGACTTTTTGATAAGAACGCCCTGATTTGTGATTGGCGGGTTCATACAAACCCGGTGATCACCGCGGATGAGTTCAGCGTTATCCTCGGAAACCTGTTCTCGGCCAAACACATACCCCTGGCCTCGATAAAAAAAACCGTCATATCCAGTGTCGTGCCCCCCATGATGAGAACCATGGAGGCGTTCTGCCGCAAGTACCTGGGCCAGGAAGCCTGCTGGGTTGACGCCGGGGTCGTGGACATGCCGATCCTATACAAAACCCCCGCCGAGGTGGGCGCCGACCGCCTGGTCAACGCGGTCGCCGCCTATGACAAATACCACACCAGCCTGATTGTCATCGATTTTGGAACCGCCACCACCTTTGACGCGATCAGCAGCGAGGGGGCGTATATGGGAGGCGCGATATCCCCGGGAATCGGCATCGCCGCGGAGGCCTTGTTTGCACGCACATCCAAGCTGCCCCGGGTGGAGCTGTTAAACCCGCCGGAAACCGTCATCGGAAAGGATACGGCTGCCAGCATGAAGGCCGGCATCATTTACGGCTATGCGGAGCTTGTGGATGGCATGGTCCGTCGCATGAAACAGGAGATGCCGCCGCCGCCGCCCAGGGTGATCGCCACCGGAGGGCTGGCCTTATTTATGAAGGATGTTGCCGGTTCCATCGAGGCGGTGGAACCAGGGCTGACCCTGGAGGGGTTGAGGATTTTAAGCGGCCGGGTTTAGTTTCTTATCTCTGATTTTTGTATTTTTTTGGCAAAATATTTTAAAATCTCAAAAAGTGTGAAGTGACTAAAGTGATCTAAAGTGCCTAAAGTTGTGGACTGCGCGAAATGCGCGATCATTTTTTAATAAAAAATTAAAAGTGCCGATGCCATTAACCATAACTTTAGCCTACTTCAAACTTTAGTTCACTTTTAACTTTTCCGATTTATCCAGGTTAGGCCGTGGCAGGGGAAGCCAAAATCGCTGGGTTACTTCATCCGCATCTCGTTTTCCAGCTGATCTATTTTGCTTAAAATAGCCGCTTTTTCAGACTCCGGCAGCCCCTTCTGATGCAGCCGTTTTCGAAGGGAAAGCAGGATCATCTCCTGCCTGTAGTCGCTGCATGTGTAGGGTTGATCTTTAGCCATGGGAAAACAGATTACGCGATCCCTAATTTTTTGGCGCTTTCCTTGTAGATGGCATAGAACAGCTCATACTCGTTGATCCCCCGGCTTAAAATCCTGTCTATCTTATCGACATCCGCCAGGTTGATGGTGATGTTGACGCTTCTTAAAAACGCCGCCATATTGTCCATGGTGCGATACCGCCGGGTGAGCAACCCCACAAAGATGTTTCGCCGGACCTCCATGAGCATATGCTCCAGGTAGATCAGGATGCCGTTGTTTTCCGGAGCGCTGTTATCAAAGGTTTCATTGACCAGTACCATATCATAGGTATGGTACTTCATCTTACGTAAGGCATCCCGAAGGCTTTCCGCCACGCTGGTGCTGTATTCCATGATATCCAGCACCGGAAGGATCGCTTTTAATACCTTCGGGTCGTTCTCGCACACAATAGCGGTCTTGGCCTCCTCTTCCAGAAAATCAAACGGCTTTTCGCTGGGATCATAATCCTCATCCTTTTCCATGGTCGGATCAAACCCCTTTGGCTGGTCCTTGACTTCAGGCGGACCGGCATCCGGCGGCTGCATTCTCAGGTCGACGGAAATCTTCTCCTTGCAGCTGGGACAACGAATCGCGACGATTTTGCCGAGGGGAAGTTTATCATCGGATACGTTGAATTTTTCTTTGCATTTAGGGCATACGAGTTCCATATGACGCCCTCCTTAATACCGGTTTAACTTTTTCTGGTAGGTCATGTCGATCTCAAGCTTATCAATGGGGCTGGTGGTCTCGCCTCTGGCGCTTTTCACCAGGTCAATGCCCCGGCCCACCACCGACCTGCGGGAGGCATACCCGATGGCGGTCTCCTCGGTGATCAGCCCCTGTTCAAACAGCTTGATGATATACCGGTCAAAGGTCGTCCAGCCGAACGCCTCTCCGGCCTCCATCATGTCATGATAGGTCTTTCCCTCGGCCTCACCATGTAAAATAGCGTCCTTGACCCGAAGGCTGGTGCCCATGATTTCAAAGGCCGCCACCCGGCCGCCGCCGACCTTGGGAAGCAGCCGTTGGCAAACCACCCAGCGAAGGGCATCGGCCACCCGAATCCGGATCAGGTTTTCTTCCTCTGTGGAAAACATGCCGAGGATACGGTTGATGGTATGGCCGGCGTCCATGGTATGCAGGGTGGTTAAAACCAGATGCCCGGTCTCCGCGGCGGTCAGGCCGATTTCCACCGTGGCCCGGTCCCGCATCTCGCCCACCAGGATCACCTTCGGGGCCTGGCGCAGCGCAGCTCTCAGCCCGATGGAAAATTCGCTGAAATCCTTCCCCAGCTCCCGCTGGTTGAAGGTGGCCTTTTTATGGGAATGAATATACTCGATCGGGTCCTCTAATGTAACGATATGCACCGCTTTGTTTTTATTAATCTCCTCAAGAATCGCAGCCAGGGAGGTTGTTTTGCCGGTTCCGGTGGCGCCGGTAAAGATGATGATGCCGTTTTTTTCCTGGGAGATTTTAAAAAAGACCTCCGGAAGTTTAAGGGAGGTGATGGTGGGCACCTTTGTTTCAAGCTGCCTTAAAACGATGGAATAATGCCCGGACTGGGAAAACACATTGACCCTGAACCGGGCCTTGCCCGGAAGGGTGTAGGACAGGTCGGCCGACCCTTCCCGAATCAGTGTTTCCGTCAAACGCCGGTTCCTGCCGATGAGGTTTAGCGCCACAACCTCGGTCTGAAAAGGGGTTAAGGACTTAAGCTCCGGGTCCATCTCCACCGGCGCAAGCTCTCCATAGGTCTCCACCTGCAGCGGTTTACCCACGGTGAAGTTTAGGTCCGATACGCTTTCATGGGAATCCAGCATCCGTGTCAGGATATAATCGATCTCCGGCTTTCTCATGGCTTTAATCCCCTTTTACTTACAATTTTTTGGCGCACACCATAAACCGAAGAATCCCCGTCGGAAAAAGATTACGCCTCGGTAAAGTCGGTGGGCGGTGCCTTCAACAGCGGCCGGAACCGCTGCTTGTCGTTGGCCTTCTGGTAGCTGTCTTCAGCGCTGATCCACCCTTTATTGTAGAGGCTCATGATGGCGTCGTCAAGCAGCTGCATGCCGTAGCGCTTGCCGGTCTGCATGGAGGACGGCAGCTGGTGCACCTTGGCCTCCCGGATCAGGTTTCTCACTGCGGGGGTGGCGATCAGGATTTCAAGCGCAGGACAGCGGGCTTTCCGGTCGATCCGCTTAAACAGAACCTGGGAAATGACCGCTCGAATGCTGTCCGACAGGTTGGAGCGGATCTGCGCCTGCTGCGTCGAGGGGAACACCTCGACGATCCGATCAATGGTGTTCATGGCGCTGGAGGTATGCAGGGTGGTGAACACCAGATGCCCCGTGTTCGCCGCTTCAATGGCCAGGGCCATGGTTTCCAGGTCCCGCATCTCCCCCACCAGGATGATGTCCGGGTCCTCCCGCAGCGCCCCCCGAAGCGCCGCGCTGAAGCTTTTGGTGTGCACCCCGACCTCCCTTTGGTTGATGATGCACCCCTGGCTTTCATGCACGAATTCGATGGGGTCTTCAATGGTGATGATATGGTCCTTTCGAAGCCGGTTGGCCTCATCGATGATGGCGGCCAGGGTGGTGGATTTGCCGCTGCCGGTGGGCCCGGTGACGATCACAAGTCCGCGGGGGAGGGTGGCCAGCTTGGAGATAACCGGCGGAAGACCGAGCTGCTCGCATCCCATGATGTTGTTGGGAATCTGCCTGAACACGGCGGCCACGCCGTTTCGCTGCATGAAAAAATTCGCCCGGTACCTGGCCAGGCCGGGGATCTCATACCCCAAATCCACATCCCCGGTTTCCTCAAACCGTTTGATCTTATCCTCAGGAGCGATTTCATAGATCATGCTCCTTAACTCATTGTTATCCAGGATTTTATACTTGATCCGTTCAATAGAACCCAGGATCCTCAGTGCAGGCTGCTGCCCGGCCACCAGGTGAAGGTCGGACGCCCCCTGGTCGTTCATCAGTTTAAAAAATGCATCGATTTTCGCCATTTGATTCTCCTGTGCGCAGCAGAACGACGATTATGACGGCGCAAGGCAAACGCGTTTTCCCCGCTAAAAAAACCTTTATAAACTTCTGCCCGCCTGATGATGCTAAGATAAAATTTTTGCGATATCTATCAGGCTGACAACCAAAAATTTTTGCAAAAACACAATCAGCAGAATCACAATGATCGGGGACAGATCGATGCCTCCGTACATTGTGGGAATACGTGTTCGAATCTGACGCAACACCGGATCAGTCACCTGATGAATGAACCTCACGATCGGGTTAAACGGATCGGGATTCACCCACGACAATACGGCTTGGGCGATCACCACCCACATAAACAGGGTTAAGCCGATATTAATGACCGTTGCCAGTGCCTGCAAAAAGTTGCCGAGTATGACCATAAGCGATTGATGTTTTTCCTTCGGCGAAGGGCTATTTTCTCCTGATTAAAAACCTATGTTTTTATTTTTAATATGAATTTTCACCTCAAGTCAAGGCATTTCCCTTTTTAAGGATAATGATTGACAGGATTACAACAAAAAAGGTAAGGGGTTTAAGGTATTTTTCGAAGTAAAGGGATAACGCACCAGGAGGGAGCCGTGGCGCAGCTCAAACAAAACATCGGGTTTATCGGCGCGGGCAATATGGGGGAGGCGATGATCAGCGCCCTGATTCGCTCCGGGGTATGCGAACCCGATCGTATTTTTGTTTACGATATCCGCGAACCCAGACTCGAAGAATTAAAAACCGTCTATAAGATAAAAGCCCTGCCAGGCACCGGGGAAATCATTCGGCATTGCGATGTCATTGTGTTTGCGGTAAAACCCCAGTCCATGGATCCGCTGCTTTCAGAGGTTTCGTCTCAGAACGCGTTTGACGGGCTGACGGAAAAAAAACTGATCATCTCCATCGCCGCCGGCATTCGGATCAAAAAGTTCGAGGATCGGATCTACCCTAAGCTGGCCCTTGAGGCCAGAAAACAGATCCCCATTCTGCGGGTCATGCCCAACACCCCGGCCATGGTGCTTTCGGGGATATCAGGGGTTTGCGCAAATTCTTACGCAACCCCCGAGGATATGCAGGCGGCAAAAACAATCCTCTCCGCCATGGGGGAGGTGATCGAATGTCAGGAAAAGGACATGGATAGCCTTACCGCCATGTCCGGTTCAGGGCCTGCGTATTGCTTTTATTTTGCAGAAGCCATGATTGAAGCCGGAATACAACTCGGATTTGATCCGGATACCGCGGCCAGGCTGACCCTGGGGACCTTAAAGGGCGCGCTTGCCCTGATGGAACTTCAGCATCAGCCCCCTGAGGAACTTCGCGCAAGGGTGACCTCTCCGGGCGGCGCAACCCAGGCGGCCATAGCGGTGTTTGAAGCCCATACCCTCAAGCAGGTCATCCGCGAGGCCATCGCGGCCGCGGCCAAACGTTCAAAGGAACTCAGCGGATAAGCGATGTTTGCTCAAACCGTAAACTACTCCGCGGCATTTTTGGCGGGTCTGCTCTCCTTCCTGTCGCCCTGCGTGCTGCCGTTGATCCCGGCTTATTTCAGCTTTATTACGGGGTTTTCCATGGATGAACTGATCAACGCGGACCGCAGGGCGATACGGGCAAAGGTGTTTTTATCAACCATCGCCTTTGTCCTTGGATTTTCCCTTGTGTTTATCCTCATGGGGGCTTCGGCGACCTTTCTGGGAGGGGCGGTGGCGGCGTACAAGAATGAAATCCGGATTATCGGCGGAATCATCATCATTATTCTCGGGCTGCATCTGACCGGATGGTTTCGCATTCGCAAACTCGAGTTTGAAAAACGCTTTCATTTTAAAGAAAAACCGCTCCACCTCTTTGGGACCTTTATCGTGGGCATGGCCTTTGCCGCAGGATGGAGCCCCTGCATCGGGCCGCTGCTGGGGGCGATCCTTGTCCTGGCCAGCAGCAGGGATACCGTATGGCAGGGGGTCCGGCTGCTCGCGGTCTATTCGGCCGGCCTGGCCATTCCGTTTATTCTGATCTCCATGTTCATTCAATTTCTGCTGGCGTTTCTGAAACGGGCCTCCCGGGTGATCCGGTATGTCAACGGGCTTGCCGGCGGCCTGCTGATTATCGTGGGCATCCTGCTGCTGACCAATAATTTTATTTATTTTAACAACTTACTAGAAACCGTCCATTAAGCCTGCTTTAGGAACTTTTTTATGAAATTCAAAAAACTGTGTATAGCGGCGGTCATCCTTACAGGGCTTGCCCTGGGCCTTTGCCCTTCAAATACCCTTGCCGAAAACAGCTCAATCACCTGGTATTCCTACAAGGACGGCATCGGGTTGATGAAGAATCAAAACAAAAAAGGGTTTCTGCATTTTAATTCAACCCACTGCGTCTACTGCCGGCTGATGAACACAACCACCTTTTCAGACACCAGGATCATTGATTACCTCAATCAAAATTTTATCCCCATCCTGGTAAACGCGGCGGAAGAAAAGGATCTCGCGTTTAAATACGGCGTTCGAGGGGTCCCCACCAGCTGGTTTCTTGCGGAAAACAGTTCGGCCATCGGCCAGCGCCCCGGTTTCATACCGCCGGAGATCCTGTTGCAGATGCTGGAATACATAAACACGAACAGCTACAAAAGCATGAGCTTCGATGATTATGTGCGAAAACAACCGGCAAAAGACAAGCAGCACCCTTAAAGGCCCGACCTCCGGTTTTTTCGCGTTTGATCTGGCATTTCTCAAACAGGTTGTAAACCTTGCCCCGGTTTTCCCCCGGCCCTTGGATCCAGGCTATGAGGCTACGGCTGTTTTCATGTTGATTTTTAACAAAAACAGCTCCCCGCATATCCTTGCGGTGTTAAAGGCAGACAAGCAGGGGTACCCCTGGGCAAACCAGGTGGCGCTTCCCGGAGGGCATGTGGACAAAACCGACGCCACTTCCCTGGACGCCGCCTATCGGGAATTGAAAGAAGAGGTGGGCATCGACCGACGTCAGGTTGAGCTGGCCGGTTCCCTGGGGCATTTTCAGACGATTCAAAACAAGGATATCGAGGTGTTTCTTGGGATCTTAAACAGCAGGGAAAGGGCTCTTCCCTATGACCCGAAAGAGATATCCGAGGTGCTGGAAATACCCATACCCGATCTTTTAACCGTTCATCTTTCAAAAAATTTTCACGGAAGGGTGCCGGGCGTTTTCGAGCTGATCTATCCCCTCAAACGGGTTGTTGTCTGGGGGGTTACCGCCCGGATTTTTCATTATTTTTTCGAGCGGTTGATAGATGCTGGCGTTAATCCCTCTGGGTGCGCCGTCTGATCATGCGGGTTACGCACGAGGCAAAGACAAAAAGGCCGCCCATCACGAGCAGAAGGGGGATCCAACTATAGGCCTCATAACCGCTGATGCGGCGGGCCACACGAATCCCGTCGATGCCGAACAGCACCACCGCGATCATGGCGGCGGCCAGGATCAGGCAGGAAAGGTTTGAATCATACCAGGGTAACGCGGTTTTTTTCAAAACCGGGCGTGAATTCTTTTTCATAATGGGAACATGAACCATCTCTGATAAAAAAGTCAATCCCGGTTTTTTGATAGGCGTATCGAATCGGCCCTTGCAGACCCGGCCGAGGTATGGCAGTATAGCCGGTAAAAAAGATCCAATTTTCAGTTCAACGCACTACGCTTGGGTGCTAAAATCTCTAACACATTTTTGATCCTGCCATGGGGGATTGAAGGAAGAAGGTAGAAGGTTGAAGGGGGAAGGTAGAAGGGGGAAGGGCAATAGGTTATGACGCAACTGCCTGTCAAAGTATTCAAATGATTTGGGTTTTATGGGATTGGATAGGTTTTTCACTTCAGTCTTCCCACCCGGGCTTATTTGTCTGAATTTTTTCTATGTGCGTTTTGTTCTCTGTGGTTGAGACCTTCATTTTTTTGAATTTAAAAAAACCAAGTTCCTTGGATGCGGCGGAAGCTACAGCTTATGGAAAAAACAACCCTTTCCTGCAGAATCGAGCCTGAAGCCAAGATGATCCTTGAGCGTCTTGCAAAAGAGGACAAACGCACCCTGAGCGATTACGCAAAAAGCGTCCTTTTGGATCACATTCAGCGCAAAGGCATCGATCTGGGAAAATACAGGAAATCCAGGCAGCTTAATCTGTTTTAACGGTTTTTTTAAAAACTTAGAAGGGATGCCTTTTAAACGGGTTGAACCTTTAACGAAAGGACTATCGTATGTATTTCAAACAGATTGTCGTGGAAGGAATGGGATGCTTATCGTATATCATCGGATGCCCCCTGGCTAAAACAGCCTGCGTGGTGGACCCGAAACGGGATGTCCAGGACTATATCGACCTTGCCCGCAAAAACGACATGCAAATCACCCATATCTTTGAGACCCATGTCCACGCCGATCATGTCAGCGGCAACCAGGAGCTGCAGTCCCGCATCGGCGCGGAGATCTGTTTTATGGAAGGCTCGCCGGTTGAGTTTAAACACCGGACGGTAAAGGAAGGGGAGACCATGGATTTCGGCAACGCCCGCCTGGAATTCATCAAGACCCCGGGGCATACGCCCAACGCCATGTCCATCCTGGTCACGGACCGGTCCCGCGGCAAGGACCCCTGGCTTGTCCTGACCGGAGACTGCATGTTTGTCGGGGATGTGGGCCGGCCGGATCTGGCCGGCGCTGAACTCATCGAGGAGCAGGTGGAGAACCTTTACAACTCCTTGAAAAACAAGCTGGGCGGCCTGCCCAAAAGCCTGGAGATTTTTCCGGCGCACGGGGAGGGTTCCCTGTGCGGCAAGGGGATGAGCGCAAAATCCAGCTCCACCATCGGGTTTGAACTGGCCAACAACCCGGTGTTGGGCCTTTCCCGGGAGGAGTTCTTCAAGGCCTTCACCCAGGGCTTTCCGGAACGGCCCAAGAGCTTTTCCCATATCATTGAAACCAATAAAAAAGGAGCGCCCCTGCTGGAACGCTGCCCCGTGACCCGGGACCTTTCCCCCATGCAGGTCAAAAAGCATATTGAACGCGGCGCGACGGTGCTGGATGCCCGGGATACCGCGGCGTTCGGAGGGGTGCACATCCCCGGCAGCATCAACATCGGGCTTGCCAAGCAGACCGCCAACTGGATCGGCATGGTGATCGATCCCAAAGACGACCTGGTTCTGGTGGTGAGCGACGATAAGGTCTATGATGAAATGTGCGCCCATCTGCACCGGATCGGGTATGATAATATTATAGGCTATTTGTCCGGCGGCATTGCGGCCTGGCAGGAGGCGGGGTTGCCCATCGGGCACCTCTGGCAGATCTCAACCGCCCAGCTTAAGGAGAAGCTTGCGGCCAACCACAAAAGGCTGCTGGATGTCCGGACCCCTGCCGAATGGGCGGCCGGACATATTCGACAGGCCAGGCATTATCCCTTAACCCGGCTGCTCAAGGAAGGGCTGGATATGCCCAAGGACGAGGAGGTGATCGTCACCTGCGGCATCGGGTACCGCGGCAATATCGCCGCCAGTTTTCTTCAAAGCCAGGGGTTTAGTCATGTCCACAGCCTGGCGGGCGGCATGAAGGCCTGGATCAACGCCGGTCTCGAGGTGGTCTGATTCTCTTAAAATAGGGCCGAAGGGCCGATTGTCCACATATGGACAAAACTGGAAAAATTCATGGACCGGCCGAGGATGCCGCCCAGAGGGTAACGGATCTCATCCCCCAGGGCCCAGAGCAGCTTTTCCATTAAAAAATGAGAGGTGCCGCCCGAGGATAGAAAAGGGAGCTGGGTGGTGATGTAACAGCCGTAACAATAGGCGACAAAGTTTTCCTTCTCGCTCGTTTTGATATCCTTCTTTCGAATCTTCTTGGCGTCCCGGATGCCCCCGAGGTTGCCCTCCCGGTAAAACCCCCCCATGCCGCAGCAGGCGTTGTTCTCACCGCTGTGCTCAAGCTCCGCCCACTCATACCCCACAGCCTCATGCAACCGCTTGATGGTGGCCAGGTAATCCTTCCCGAACTTGTATCCGAAACAGGAATGGCATACGCAGGAATTCTTACTTTCTTCGGCCGGGACCTGCCGCTGAATGCTGAGTTTCCCCTGCTGAATCTGCTCGTCAAGGTATTGATAAGCAGAGATCACCTCAAACGGGAATTCCTGCCCGTAATACTCGGGCAGGGCGAATTGAAACATGTCCTGGCAGGAGCCGCACAAAACCACCAGCCGCTTGAATCGGCATTGGGAAAGCCTTTCGATGAGGTTGTTGGTCAAAAACCGCGCCACGTCAAAAAGCCCGCTTCGAAACGCCGCAAGCCCGCAGCAGTCGGAGCGCCCGCCGAACTTCTGAAGGCCGGACAGGGCCTGCGAATGCTCGATATCATAGGGGAAAATACGGCTCGCGCAGCTGCACCAGAGGAGGTCGCCGTCCCCGCAATCCTTGGGCTCGGCCCAGGCTTCCAGGATTTTTTCCTCCTCCCTGCTGTGATCCGTGTATAAATCCCGAAACAGGTTGCGGTGCCAGTCCTTGCTCTCCATGCCGTTGATGGCGTACTTTAAGGATTCCGGCACATCCCCTTCCCTGTTTCTTCTATCCCTGAGCCGCTCCAGCATCAGGGCGGAGGGCCGGGCCCCCACCGGGCACCGGTAATCGCAGTTGTAGCAGAGGACGCACTGATCGAGCATGTCTTCGCAGACCTTTACGTCCCCCTCGCGCATTTTTTTAATGTTTGCAATCGCCTCATCCTCGGTAAGGTTCTTGTATATACACCCGTGAAGGCATTCTCCGCACTCGATGCAGCCGTCAAAATCATAGGCATCAATGTAGCTTGCGTTTTTCGACCGTGTGGCGGGGTTCTGATCCAGCCGGTCCATCTCCTCTTTAAGATCAAGCCGTGCAGCGCATCCGCCGACCAGGCTTAAAGGCGCTGTCGCCAGCGCGCCGGCAACACTGTGCTTGATGAATCTGCGTCGCGTCATTTTTATCTCGGCCATGTCTTCCTCCAGATTTTTTTTACATCCTTGACCTGAACCTTAATCGATTTTTGTAAAAAGCTGTTTATCCCGCCATGCGGTATTCTTGCAGAAAGTAACGAATCGGTTCTTTAAAAAAATTCTCACCACAGAACGCACAGAGAAAAACGCCAGCCTGCCCATTTTAATTCGAAGTTCGATGTTGGACGTTTTTTTTGAACGCTGAACATCGAACGCTCAACGCTGAACGTCGAATGGGAAAGATGTTTTGAGGTTAACCTTCACCCTTCACCCTTCATTCTTCTTTAGCTGCTTACTGTAAAAATACCGCAAAGCAGGATAGATAGATTTTTACGGTTCCATCAAATAATACCCCTTCAATCCCCCCTTATCCCAGCGCCGGCCTTTGTGCGATAGATCTTCTTCCATGGGTTTTTCAGACCTGCCTGGTAATCGGTGAGAGCCAAGTAAAGCGCACCCACCGCGAGCTCCGCGCAATGGGTCGACTCCGGCGGCAGGGTTTCCAGGTAGGCGATCACATCTTCTGTTGTGATCTTCCAGGCCTCCGCAATGGTTTTTCCCTCGGCCATCATGGCCACGGTGTTGGCGCAGGCCCGGGTGCTGATGCACCCGTCCGTATCAAAGGAGACCCATTGAATCCGGTCATCCGTGACCGTGAGAAAAATTTCAATGGTATCTCCGCAAACCCCTTTGTTCCTGCCCCGGGCGTCGGGATTTTCCAGGACCTCGCAGCGGTCGGTCTGAAACGCCATCTCCAGATAATGCATGGAATGGGTTTGCCAGAAATCACTCATGATAAAAAGTAAACCTCCCTTTTGATGTATTCTTTCGGACCGGGTTGCCGCGCTTTGAAAAATAAAGCGCCTTGCCCCGGCCTTGTGTTTTACACAACCCTCATTTTCGGGTGGTCCAATTGCCGTAGATCCTGACCCTTTTTTTTTCACACCGTCCGTCTTCCTTCAGCATAACCCCCTCGACGAGTTCATCGTTGATGACCTTCTTGATTTTATACGCCCTGCCGTAACGATCATACACCGTAAACCCTTTGCGAACATACATTCTGGTTTTGTTCGCCCGGCAGACATCACAGAACCAGGCATGAACAGGGAGCATCACCTGTTGCCCCGCCTCAATGTCCTGCTCAAGCCTGCCGCACCCGTTGCACCGCCTTTCCTTGACCATAACGCTGATGCGGGGTTTGGGTTGCAGGGATTCCTCAAGGCTGTGTTCCAGAAGCCCCCGGATATCCTCCACATCCAGTTCCAAAAACAGCCCCCATTCCTCCGAAAGCTGTTTATAATCCTCCTGATCATAGAAATTTTCCGCTTCAGGCGCTTCCGTAAGAGCCAGGGCTCTGTCTTGCGCCGGCTGATACTTAGATTTTTCAATCGGTTTTAGACTTTCTAAATACACCTGCTGGCAGGATTTGCACCAGGATTCCTTTCCCGGCAGGCTTTTCGGCGTTTCATAAAACTCATTTAACAATTTTACCTGATGGCATTTTTCACATTTTTTCTCAAATTCGGAGATGGGATTTTGCGTCTGTTTATCTTTTTTGATCAGCAGATCAAAGCAGACCTTGCAAAACGAGTAGCGGCCGTCCGGGCTGTACTGGTTTACATAAAACGCGTCAAGGGGCTTGACCTGCAAACAGCTTTTGCACCTTTTTGTTCTGTCATCCGCCATAGGGCTTATCATCGCAGCCGATTCTTCGATAAAAACAGGGCCGCCTTATTTCCCGCTGCGGCCCGACACACAAAAGTATCAAATCCAGCGTGACTTTTGATATACTGCTTTCATAATCCATTTTAAAGCGTTTTGCAAATAAGCGGGCATCTCATGGTTTTAGAGAGGGAATGCATTTCAATCTTTCAAAAACACCCCTTATATGATATAAATTAAGTTACTTTTTGAAAAAATCCCAACAAACAGGAGGGCGAAATGGGCACGAACAACATCATTTTTCTTGAGGTATTGGAATGGTTCGACCCCACCGGCAAGGAAATCGTCCACCGGATTCCTGAATCCGGCTCCGGCGAGATCAAGCTGGGCGCCCAGCTCATTGTGAGGGACAGCCAGGCCGCGGTCTTCTTTTATAAAGGCAGGGCCTACGACGCCATCGGGCCCGGCCGCCACACCCTAAAAACCGCAAACATTCCGGTGCTCAATAAGATCTTGAGCGTTCCCTGGGCCATGATCAGCCCGCTTCGGGCCGAGGTCTATTTTGTAAACATGAAGACCTTCACGGACCTTAAATGGGGCACCCGGGACCCGGTGGCGTTTAAGGACTCGGAACTCGGGCTCATCCGGTTGAGGGCGTTTGGGGTATTCAACCTCCGGGTGGTTCAGCCCGTCCTGTTTGTCAACCGGCTGGTGGGAACCCAGGGGGTTTACGCCACGGCGGATATCGAGGAATACCTTAACCGTGTCATTGTTTCCCGGTTCAACGATCACCTCGGCGAACACTTGGATTCCATCCTCAACCTGCCGGGGAAATACGACGACCTGGCGGAAGGGCTGCAGAAACGCCTGCGGGAGGACTTCTCCCATTTCGGAATGGCCTTGACCCATCTCTATATCAGCGCCGTCACCCCGCCGCCGGAGGTGCAGCAGGCCATTGACGACAAGAGCCGGCTGGGGGTGTTCGATGATTTAAACCGGCTGCTGAAAATGAAGGCCGCCATGGCAATGGAAAAAGCATCCCAGGCCGAAGGGGAGGCCGCCTCGGGGCTGGGTATGGGCATGGGGTTTATGATGCCGGCCATGTTTGCCGATTATTTCAAGTCCGGGCAGGGCGGCAAACCCGAGCTGTATTTCCAGCGCTGCCCGGACTGCAATTATCCGGTGGCCAGGGACGCCAAGTTCTGCCCCAACTGCGGCCATCAGCTGGTGGTGTTTCAACGCTGCAGCAGGTGCGGCAAGAACCTTCCGGCCGGCGCCAAATTCTGCTCCCGGTGCGGCGCCCCGGTCTCAGAGGCGCCGAAGGAAAAACCCTGCCCCAGGTGCGGGGCCTTGAACCTGCCCGATGCCCGGTTCTGCAATAACTGCGGGGAAGCGATGGAATGACCGGCGCAAACTGGAGAATCGATCACCAGTGCCCCCAGTGCGGCGGGCCGATCACCCTTGAGGAAACAGACCGGTTCTTCACCTGCGATTACTGCCGGGTGCGGCTCCACATCACATCCGAGGGGCCTTTTCGCTACCGGCTCTCTCCGAAACAAGACTTAAGCGAACTCTTCCATGTCCCTTACTGGCGGTTTAAGGGGACGGCCTTTGCGGTGGCCGGAACAAAGATTCAGCACTGCCTTCTGGATCATACCCGAATCGCCTTGTCCTTACGCACACTCCCCTTTTCCCTGGGGGTGAGGCCGCAGGCCCTGCCGCTTCGCTTTGCGGCCGGGGATGTTTCCGGCGGGTTTACCAACCCCGTGCTTCCCCTTGCCGATGTTATCAGCGGCATGGAAAAACAGTTTGAGGGGCTGGGGGTTGAGGCCTTCTCTTCCGATTCTCCGGTAAAGGCGTATGTGGGGGAGACCGCCAGCATTATCTATGCGCCTTTTCAAATCAAGGGACAGACCCTTCAGGACGCCATCACCCCGGGCCGAAGCTACCCGATGCCCCCGTCTCTGGAGGAGCTTATTTTGTCCCGGAACGGAGATAAAAGCTGGTCTCCTCAATTCCTGCCGGCCTTATGCCCGTATTGCGGATGGGATCTAAACGGCGAGCGCGACAGCTGCGTGTTTATCTGCAACAACTGCGGACGGGCCTGGACCCCTGCCCCGGACGGGTTCAAACCGGTGCGCCTGGGCGCCGTGCCGGCGCTCAATGCTGATGCCACCTACATTCCGTTCTGGAGGATAAAACCCGTAGCCCATGGGATTCAGCTCGAATCCTATGCGGACCTGGTCCGCACGGCAAACCTTCCCAGGGTCGTTCAACCCCAATGGGAATCTTCTCCCCTGGCGTTCTGGATGCCCGCGTTTAAGATCACCCCTCAGTTTTTCTTGAGGCTGGGAGGGCTGTTCACCATCTCCCCGCCTGAACCGATTGTTTATGACGATGTAAAACCCAGGACGCTGTACCCGGTGACCCTTCCCCTGGTTGAGGCTGCAAAGGGGCTTAAACTTTTTTTCGCCTCCCTGACGGTCACCAAAAGGCATGTGGTCGAAAGGCTTCCACATATCACCATCGCCCCGGCGGAAAGCGAGCTGATATTGATCCCGTTTGTCTGCCGGGGCAATGAATTCATTTATAGAGAACATCATGTGGCCATTCAAAAGGCCGCGCTGTCCCATGGACGGAATTTTTAAAATAAGAACCAAAAGGCTAACCGCGTAAAGTCAAAACGGTTCGCGATGTAAGTCTTTATAGTAAATTGTTTATCGATATTTTTAAATATGTTGATTCCCGATGCTCTACGCTCTCGGGGGTTAAATGATAACATTTTGCTGTTTCGAAAACAGGAGGTGAACATGACGATCCATTCGGTGCTGGTGGTCGGTTCCGGGCTCATGGGCGGGGGGATCGCCCAGGTCTGCGCCCAGGCCGGCATCCAGGTTTTTTTAAACGACGTATCCGAAAAGGCCCTGGACCGGGCCATGCAGTCTGTTGCCTGGTCCGTGGACAAGCTCATTGAAAAAAAGAAGCTGACCGAACCCAGGCAGGCGATCCTTGAGCGGATCACCCCTTCTTTGTCCATCGAAAAGGCCTCAGGGGTCGACCTGGCGATTGAGGCGGTGTTTGAGGACATCGAGATTAAGAAAAAAATGTTTGCCGACCTGGATGCCGCCTGCGGTCCGAACACCCTGATCGCCAGCAACACCTCATCCATTCCCATCACCGAGCTTGCCGCAGCGACCCAAAGGCCGGAGCAGGTGCTGGGACTTCATTTTTTCAGCCCGGTGCCCCTCATGATGGCGGTGGAGGTGATTCAAGGCATGCGCACCTCAGACGATACCGCAGAAAAAGGCCGGGGGTTTGTCACGCAGATCGGCAAGACCCCCATCATGGTCCGCCGGGACGTGGCCGGTTTTGTCATCAACCGGATCAACATGCCCGCCAGCATCGAGGCCATGCGCCTGGTGGAGGAAGGGGTGGCCACCATCGAAGACATCGACAAAGGACTGCGGCTTGCCTCGGGAAGGAAAATGGGGATCTTTGAGACCGGCGACATGGTGGGGCTGGATGTGACCTACGGCGCGCTCATGTCCATGTATCATGAAACCGGCGATCCCCGCTGGTACCCGCCCCTGCTCCTAAGACGCAAGGTGCGCGCCGGGCATCTGGGCAAAAAAACCGGCAGAGGATGGTATGAGTACAACCCGGACGGCAGCCGCTCGAAAGGAGTTTGAATGTCGAATCGCATCGTTATTGTAAGCGGTGTAAGAACCCCGGTGGGACGCTACCTGGGCGGTCTGCGGTCCGTGGAAGCCTATGACCTGGCCGCCCTGGTGCTCAATGAGGCGGTCCGCCGCGCCGGCATCGAGCCGGGGCAGGTGGATGAGGTCATCATGGGCCAGGCCTACCAGAACGGGGAATACGTCAACATCGCCCGAATGGCGCTTCTTTGCGCCGGATGGCCCGAGAAAATTCCCGGCCTGACCATTGACCGGCGCTGCTGCACCGGGCTTGAGGTGATCCGCCTGGCCGCCGCTTTGATCAGAAGCGGGGACGCCCAGATTATTGCGGCCGGCGGGGTGGAAAGCATGTCCAACGCCGAGTTTTATCTGCCCGGACGCATCAAGTGGGGGATCGGCGGCGAGAAGGGAATGCCCCGGGGCCACGGGGATCTCTCCATCTGGGGGCTGCCGTTTTACGACCGGATTCAGCGCGCCCGGGTCATGAGCCAGCCCGAGCATCGGTATGGGGTACTCCCCTCCATGATGTCCTGGGCGGAAACCGCGGCGAGCGAGGCGGATATCAGCCGGGAGGCCTGCGACCAGTGGGCCTATCAAAGCCATATGAAGGCCTGCGCCGCATGGGAGCAGGGAAGGTTTCAGGAGGAGGTTGTGCCGGTCGAGTTGCCCCGGCAAAAAGGCCCACCGGAGCTGGTCCGGGCAGATGAGACCCCGCGGCCGGACACCACCCTTGAAAAGCTCTCCCGGCTCACGCCGGTTCTGGGCGGGGTATGCACCGCCGGCAATTCGTCGAGCGAAAACGACGGGGCCGCGGCCGTGGTGGTCATGTCCGAAAAAAAAGCAACAGAGCTGGGGATCAAGCCCTTTGCGGCTGTAAAATCCATGGGTGTTGCGGGCGCCGATCCCCGGCGCACCCACCTGACCGTGGGGGCCGCGGTGAAAAAGGCCCTAAACCGCGCTCAAATGACCCTTGACCAGATGGACCTGATCGAAATCCAGGAGGCCTTTGCCGCCCAGGTTCTGGCGGATTTAAAGGACATGGGGGTTTCGCCGGAAGAATATTCCAAAATCAACGTCAACGGCTCGGGCATCTCCCTGGGGCATCCCATCGGCGCCACCGGGGTTCGGGTGCTGGTGACCCTCATGCATGAGATGCGCCGCAGGGACGCGCAAACGGGCCTGGAATGCATCTGCGGCGGCGGGGGCCTGGGGATCGCCGCGGTGTTTGAAAAAATAGGGTAACGGCCCTGATCCAAAGGGCTGAGGCATAATACAAGGTTGTCAAGGAGATGTGACCATGCAGTTTGAACTGTCCAAGGAGCACCGCATGCTCCAAAAGGCGGTGCGGGAATTCGCCGAAAAGAAGATCGCGCCCTTTGCGGACCAGTGGGACGCGGAAAACTACCTGCCCGTGAAAGAGGCGATCAAACCCATGGCGGAGCTGGGGTTTATCGGCACCGTGATCCCCGAGGAATACGGAGGGGAGAACGCCGGCTGGATGGCGGCCGCCATCGTCACCGAGGAGATCGCCCGGGTGTCGAGCTCCCTGAGGGTGCAGCTCAACCTGATCGGCATCGGGTGCGCCTATCCCATCTGTGTATACGGGACCGAAGCCGCCAAAAAAAAATACGTGCCCCGGCTCTGCGCCGGAGAGATGCTGGGCGCCTTTGCCATCACCGAACCCAACGCCGGATCCGATGTGATGTCCATGGAGACCACGGCGGAGGACCGGGGGGATCATTTTGTGTTAAACGGCTCCAAAACCTGGATTTCCAACGCCCACCAGGCGGATGTGGCGGTGATCTACTGCTACACGGACCGGGCGGCCAAAAGCAAGGGGTTGTCCGCGCTGGCCGTGGAGCTCAAGAATTCGCCGGGGGTGACCACCTCGGATCTGGATAAGCTGGGGTCCCATTCCTCGCCCACCGGCGAGATTTTTTTCAACAACACCCCGGTGCCCAGGGAAAACCTGCTGGGCAAGCCCGGGGACGGTGCGCGGATTGTGTTCAGCTCCCTGGCCAACACCCGGCTTTCGGCAGCGGCCGGCGCCGTGGGGTGCGCCCAGGCCTGCTACGAGATCGCCTTAAAATACTGCAACCAGCGCATTCAGTTCGGCGAGCCCATCGGCCGGTTTCAGATGAACCAGGACCTGATCGCCAGAATGGCCACCGAGATCGAGGCGGCCCGGCTTCTGGTGTACAAGGCGGCCTGGCAGAAGGATCAGGGGCACTTAAACAACGGCTATGAGGTGGCCCAGGCCAAGTACATGGCCGGCGAGGTGGCCATGCGGTGCGCGGAATCCGCCATGCGCATCATGGGGGCCTACGGGTATTCCACGGAATACCCCCTGGCCCGGTTTTACCGGGATATCCCCACCTATGTGATCGTGGAAGGGTCAGCCAACATCTGCAAGCACATCATCGCCATGGATCAGCTGGGATACCGCAAGGCCAACCGGTGAGACCGCGCAGAGGGGGTTTTTAGTTTCAGGCCGTATGTACTGAGATTGCGATTTTTTTCAAGGAGAAAGAATGGAACGCAAAATTTTCAAAAAAGAACACGAGATGTTTAGAAAATCGTTTCGGCAGTATTTAAAAGACCGGGTGCTGCCCTTCTATGAGCAGTGGGAGGAGGAGGGGATCACCCCCAGGGAGGCATGGCTGGAGGCCGGGAAAAACGGGTTTCTCTGCCCCACGGCCGGGGAGGCGTACGGCGGCCCGGGCGCGGATTTTTTATACTCGGTGGTGATCACCGAGGAGATGTACTACCACGGGGTGAGCAGCCTGTTCTGGCCGCTGCACAACGATATCGTCTTTCCCTACATCGACCTGTACGCCAGCGAGAAGATGAAGAAAAAATGGATCCCCAGATGCGTAAGCGGGGAGGCCATTCTTGCGGTGGCCATGACCGAACCGGACGCCGGCTCGGATCTCGCGGCCTTAAAGACCACGGCGGTCAAACACGGCGACGCGTATGTCGTCAACGGCTCGAAAATCTTCATTTCAAACGGCCAGCTGGCCGACCTGTGCGTTGTGGCGGTGAGAACCGATGAAAAAACGAAACGGCCTCATGAGGGGATCAGCCTTCTGGTGATCGAGGCCGGCACCCCGGGGTTTCGAAAGGGAAGGAACCTGAAAAAGATCGGCATGCACGCCCAGGACACCTCGGAGCTGTTTTTCGACGACTGCCGGGTCCCGGCCGAAAACCTGCTGGGCGAAGAAGGAAAAGGGTTCAAGTACCTGATGCACAACCTTCAACAGGAGCGGCTGGTGCTGGCCATCGGCGCCTATGCCGCGGCCCAGGGCGCCCTGGATATCACCATCGATTACGTCAAAACTCGAAAGGCCTTTGGAAAAACCATCGGGGCATTCCAGAACACCCGGTTTGCCCTGGCGGAGATCGCCACCAAGGTCCAGCTGGCCCGCTCCTTTTTCGACGATCTGATTCCGCGGCATATGGCCGGAGAGGACCTGGTCCGGGAGGTGAGCATGGCCAAGTACTGGGCTACGGATCTGCAGTTTGAGGCGGCGGACCGCTGCCTTCAGTTTTTCGGAGGCTACGGATACATGACCGAGTACCCCATATCCCGGTTCTTTGTGGACGCCCGGATTCAGAGCATCTACGGCGGCACCAATGAAATCATGAAGGAGCTGATCGCCCGGCGGATCGGCCTGTAGGCAGGCAAAAAAACCAATCTTTAGGTAAGGAGGATACGATGGCCTATAAGGAAATCCTATACGAAAAAAAAGAAGGGGTGGCGAGAATCACCATCAACCGGCCTGAAAAATACAACGCCTGCACCACCCTCACAGTATATGAACTCACCCAGGCCCTGACCGACGCCTGGGTGGACAACTCCGTGGGGGTCGTGGTGCTCACCGGGGCCGGAGACAAGGCGTTCTGCACCGGCGGGGACCAGTCGATCCGGACCCAGGGCGGGTATGCCGGGACCGTGGCGGCCCTTCCTCTGGAGGTGGGGTGGCAGCAGGTGAGCGGGCTGATCCGGAACATTCCCAAACCGGTGATCGCCCGGGTCAACGGCTACGCCATCGGCGGCGGGCATGTGTTCCATGTGGTCTGCGATTTTTCCATCGCCTCGGAAAACGCGAAGTTCGGCCAGGCCGGGCCCCGGGTGGGAAGCTTTGACCCGGGATACGGCACCGGCGATCTGGTTCGGGCCGTGGGATTAAAACGGGCCAAGGAGATCTGGTTTTTCTGCCGCCAGTACACGGCCAAGCAGGCCTATGAAATGGGGCTGGTCAACGCGGTGGTGCCCCATGAACAGCTTGACGCCGAGGTGGACAAGTGGTGCAAGGAGCTTCTGGAAAAAAGCCCCACGGCCATGAAAATGCTCAAATACGCCTTTCATGCAGAAACCGACGGGGTATGCGGGGTCACCCACCTGGGTGTGGCCGGATTGAGCCTGTTCTATGACACCCCGGAATCCCTGGAGGGAAAAAACGCCTTTATGGAAAAACGCAAGCCGGATTTTTCAGCGTATCGAAAATAGAAAATGACAAGGGAGAATATTATGATCAATTTAACGGGTAAAACCGCGGTGGTCACCGGCGGGGCAAGGGGCATCGGAAAAGGGATAGCTGAAAAACTCGCTACGCTCGGGGCCAGGGTTGCCATTGCGGATCTTTTAAAGGAAGAAGCCGAGGCTGAGGCTGACGCCATCAAAAAATCGGGCGGTTTTGCTTTGGCGGTGCAGACCGATATCACGGACCTGAAATCGGTTACGGCCATGGTGGAAACCGTGAAGTCGCAATCCGGGCCTGTGGATATCCTGGTAAACAACGCGGGCTGGGACCGGATGAAGCCTTTTTTAAGCACCACCCCGGAGTTCTGGAACCGGGTGATTGATATCAACTTTAAAGGGGTGCTCAATACCGTGTATGCGGTCGCCCCCGGCATGGTTGCGCAAAACAGCGGCCGAATCATCAACATCGCCTCGGACGCGGCGCGGGTGGGCAGCATGGGAGAATCGGTCTATTCGGGAGCCAAGGGGGCGGTGGTCTCCTTTTCCAAGACCCTTGCCCGGGAGCTTGCCCGCAATCAAATCACCGTCAACGTGGTCTGCCCCGGCCCGACCCCGACCCCGCTTCTGGAAGACATGAAGGCCGAGGACGGGTTTGCGGCAAAGGTGCTCAACGGCATGGACCGAATCATTCCGTTGAAACGGTTGGGGACCCCGGACGACATCGCCCATGCCGTGGCGTTTTTCGCCTCCGAACAGGCCGGCTTTATCACCGGCCAGGTCCTGAGCGTGAGCGGCGGCTTGACCATGTGTTGACGGCTTTTTACCAGCTCCCGGCCATCGGCGTCCATCCCGCGTTGTCCGGGCCGAAGCCGAACGCCTCATCCGCGCCGCCTGCAGACAGGCTGTTTCTCAAATAAAAGCTGCTGGTCTCCGGATCGAACAGACCCACCCCGTCGATTCCGTCGCCGTTCCAGTCTCCGCAAACCGCCGTCCAGTTCGAAGCTTTGGGTCCGAACCGGAAAGAAATATCGGCCGCGCCTTCGTTTAAGCTGTTTTTCAGATAAAACACGCCGTCTTGCGGGGAATACAGCCCGATGGAATCGGTTTCATCCCCATCCCAGTCTCCGGCGATTGCCTGCCAGCCGGCATCAGGCGGCCCGAACCGGACGGTGTGGTCCGCAGCCCCGGCTGAAGGGATGTTTTTCAGATAAAACCGGCCTTGGACCGGGTCATACAATCCGATCCCGGGCTGGCCGTCCCCGTCCCAGTCTCCGACGATGGGATGCCAGTTCACCCCTTTAGGACCAAAAACAAACTCCGCGTCCGCAGCGCCGCCGGAATGACTGTTTTTAAGATAGAACCGGGACTGGCTTGGATCAAACAGCCCGATGGTGGTCTGGCCGTCTGCGTTCCAGTCCCCGGAGACCGGCTGCCACCCGGAACAGGTGGGTCCGAACCGGAAACTGTGATCCGCAACGCCGCCGGAGAGTTCGTTTCTTATATAAAAGACGCCGGCGTCCGAATCAAACAGCCCGATGCCGTCGCCTATCCCGCCCCAAA